>JBAIYF010000216.1:0-5185 GCA_037916115.1 Anaerolineales bacterium | reverse complement strand
CTTGCTGCAACACCCTGGCTGAAATCTGTCACGACCTGCAATATTTCATTGGCGCTTTCGTCACCCGCATCCGACGCGGTGGAAGTTTCACGCCCGCGAATGGAAAGCAGGATACGCGGATAACTCCCCGGTACCTCGTACGAAGCAAGTTCAGCGGGCTTCCCACCAATGGAAACCCGCTTTACACCCGGAGTCACACAAAGATCAATGAAATCATCCGAAGGACGGACATAGCGGGCAAGTCGTTCAAGGTCGTACGGCTCGTCTTCCCTCAAATTGAAGAAGACCCGGGCAGACGGGCTGAGATACTCCACCCGCCCACCGGGCTGAATGACTATGATCGCTTCTTTTATTTGTCTGTTGGGGTTAACCTGGGAAACCGGTTCGATATACGGGGCTGACTGTCCTCGGATGATCAGGCGCAATAAAAGCAGAGCCAGTGTAACAACCACCGCTCCGGCAATTAAGACACCAATACCCAACCCAGGATTCATTGCAGTCAGACCGCCAAATTAGGCGCTCGTTGCCGCCGCCGCATCCTGACGGCGGGCTTCAGCAGCAAGCTCCGTGATCTCGCGAATATCTGCAAAAGAATTCGCATCGGGTGAAACCATTCCAGCAGAGAATGTCATAAAGCCAGCCTTATCCACAGTTCCATCTGCCTTGGGCACCTGAATGAAACCCTGTTGACGGTCAATAAAGTTGTAGTGGCTCTGCACTTCCTCTGCAAAGCGATCTTTGATCTTCTGGCGGATCAAGGGGGCAGCTTCGTTGGTGGTGATGATGATGAAATTATCACCACCTGCGTGACCAATAAAATCGTTCGACGTTCCCAGTTCATCCACCACTTCACCGATCAACATCGAGGCAAAGCGCATCACATCATCGCCCGCTACAAAACCATATACATCTTTGAATGCTTCAAAATTATTGATACGCAGATCCAGCAGAGCCCAAGACTTCTCGCGGATGATGCGGCGAAGCTGCTCCTCGATCAAACGACCGGCAGGCAAACCTGAGCGTGGGTCGGTGAGGCTTTCCCGTTCCGCACGGCGGATGGCACCCTGTACACGCAGCTTAAGTTCTTCAATATCGAATGGCTTGGTAATGTAATCGTCTGCACCAAGTTCGAGCCCCTGCAACTTATCGCTGCGCTCGTCCTTTTGTGTCAGGAAGATCACAGGGATGTGGCTGGTGCGTGTGTTGGTGCGCAGAGTTCGACAGACTTCATATCCGTCGATATCTGGCAGCATGATATCCAACACGATCAGGTGCGGCAACACCTGCCGGGTTTTTTCCAGCGCATCACGCCCGCGGTTGGCAACATCGACCTCAAATTGCAAACCCGTGAAATAGATTTTTAACATGTTGGCAATGTCGACATCGTCTTCCACTACCAATAGGCGAGCAGTTCCCATTTAAGCCTCCTGCCGCTTGTCGAACCATTTGTGGGTGGCTTGGGTGTTCGATCAAGCAGCGTTTGTTCAAATGCTTTTTTTGCGGCATTCCCTATGCACGTTTTCCACGGGCATTCCTGCGGATCTTTTCGATCTGTTCTTCCGTAACTTCCTTCTCAAACGAACGGAAGCCGCTCATTCGGAACCCGTGTCGTTCCGCGATCGCCGTGATTTCCATCACCTGCGCAAGAGTAATGTCCTTGCCCACGGTGTAATCCTCAAACCTGCCTTCCAGCGCAAGAGCAATCGTTTCTGCCATACAGGCATACGCCTTGCCATCAGGAAAGCCAAAGTTAAAATGGAAATCAACGGGACCTGGCACATCCACCATGCCGCCGTCAATCACTAATATATCATCTCTCACCGCCGCCACCATTGCAGAAACATCTCTGGGGCGGGCCACATCGCAAACCACACTTCCGGGCTGCAAATGTTCAGGGTGGATGACATCATGAACCGCACTGGTCACAGTTAGGATAAGCTGCGCTTCCTTGAGCACATCCATTTTTGTGCTGATAAAAAGCTCGCTTCTCGCGTGGACCTTGAGCTTGTCTCGCAGAGCCTCAAGCTTTTTCTCATCTCGGGCAATGAGCAGAGTCCGGGCGGCCTCCCCAGCGATCAGTTCCGCACAGACGCGCCCGATCGAGCCTGTGGCACCCACAACCGCAACCGTGGCGTCCTGCATATTGATATCCATTACCTTTGCCGCCTCACGGATGGCTTGCACAGCCATCATCACAGTGTACGAGTCGCCGGTTGTAACGGGAATATCAAGCTGATTTGCAATTGTCACTCCGGCGTCCCCCACCACCGACGTGAACGCACCCAGTCCAAGAATTTGAGCGCCAAGTTTCTCTGCTGCGTGTCCAGTTTGGACAATTTTACGATAGACCGTGCGCTCAGGCAACTGCATCATGCGTCTGGGAGTATACGGACATGCAAGGAACCAGCCCTTGATCTGTTTTCCGGTCGCTTGGGAGGTGATTCCCTCGATCTCGGAGATGTATACAGGGGGGAAAAAGGTGGAAAAAAAGTCGATCTGCCTCTCGGTAAGCACTTTTCCCAAAAACGGGAATTTTCGGCTCACGTCGCGCTTGGGATCGATGGGGTGGATGATGAACGCAAACGTGTCCATTCTTTACCAGGATTCAACCTCGGCTTTCGATTTTTTATGATATGGCGTCTGGTGAAGGTGTGCCAGTTTCAATTTGTGGTGGTCGCTCTGGTCAAAGGTCACATCCCTGTCGATCACACGTCTCTCGGCAGATGCCGCCAGCACCACATCCGACTCGATGGTGCGGGCAGGGTAAATGATCATGCCTGAGCCAATACGGCAGTTATGCCCCACTGCGCCGCCCATCACTGGGCGGTTGGAAATGCTGATATTCCCATTCCCATCACGGGCACGGATGGGCGCCGGAATGAGGTTGTAATCCGTCCATGTAGACCCAGCACCGATGAAGGTGTTGCGCCCAACGACACACATTTGCAAACAGGTATTCTGCGCCAACATGGAGTGGTCCATCATGGTTGTCATGAACAGCGACGCACGGAATGGCAGGAAGGCGCCATCTCCCACCACTGAGAGCATCACCTGGCATCCCTGCCCAATGTTGACATTATTCCCAATATAGGAATTATCTATTACCGCACCTGCGTTTATGGTTACATTATCGCCGATGATGGTCGGTCCCTTGATGATGGCGCTGGGGTCGATCACGCAATTCTTGCCCACAATGACAACTTCGGAACATTCCAAAACCTGACGTCCTTCGTAAATGGCTTTGCCCAGAATCTTGAGCTTGAAGGCAAGTTCCTCGTTCGCGCGTTTCTCATAGCGGGCGCCACGGGCAAATTGACCAAAGACCATATCTGCAATGAAAATATGCACCCATGAGTCAATGGCTATAAATGAGCGCATGGGCACCTGAAAGACCAGGTCACCGCTTTTATCAGCCATATACGTAGGGACGTGATAATAGCCGATCTCGCGTGCTTCAAGGTCGATAACCAAAGGTTCAGACCCTGCCACGGGACCATTCGGGTAATACCAAAGGTCAGCCAGATATAAACTTCCAGCAGGCGTATATGATGTAGAAAGAGGGAATGCATGTTCACGAAAAGCCGGGTCATCTGTACGAAAAGCTGCCCGCACCGGACGGTTACGTTTCAGTGCTTCTTTCATGAACGCAGTGATGTACGGTTTATCGAAATAAAGGTTATCCCGATATACGATGGTGGGTTCCCGAACCGGCTGAAGACGCTCCCCTTGCTTGAGTTCCATTTCACGGGTCACATACGGGGAGAGCAGTTCACGCTGGTTTAGCCAAAGGGGCGTGTTCTGTATGCGCAATTCACGCGCCGGTTCGCAAAACGGCATGATTGGGTTAGGCGCGTTGAGGATGATCTTGAGCATAAGAGGAATTATAAATCAAAGCAATGTATACAACCGAATGCAAACTAACGAATGGCATCCCCCTTCCCTGCTCATGAATTTACTCATACAGGGAGAATGAACGGAAAATCCGGTCATTGGTTTTGAAAATCTTTATCCAAAAAGTTTTTAAGTCTTTGGGCAAATACAGTCGGCTCTTCCAACATGGGGAAGTGTCCGGAATTAGGAAAGCGCTCGATTACAGCATGAGGAATTCCCGCCACCATGGGTTGCCATTGCAATGGGTGGACGATCACATCCTTATCACCATACATACCAAGGGAGGGAATCTTGATCTGGGAAAGCATGGGGGTCAGGTCGGTGCGCCGGAGCGAGGCAATAGACAAAAGGAAGGATTCAACTGTGGTACGGGAAAGATCGCGGTCCATCATCTCAGGAAAACGCGGGTCGGAGCAGATCGCCCTTGAGTAGTAATACTTCATGAATGCGCGAAAGGGTCCCATCATATTGAAGAGCAGGAATGCAATGGGACGCTGCCCTGCAAGTTTCAACAAAGGCGCAAGCGACGAGCCCACCATCGGCGAACCAACTACTGCTACTTTGCTAACACGTTCGGGGTATTTGATGGCAACCGAAAGACTAACTGTGCCGCCCATGCTATGCCCCACCAGGGGCGCATGGACAATGCCGAGTTGCTCCATGAATTGATTGACGAGGTCTACAAAATCGGAGACGGCGTAGGTCTCGCGTTTTTTTCCAGATTCACCAAATCCCCAGAAATCCATCGCATAGGTGCGATAAAACGCACCAAGGTATGCCATGGTTTCCTGCCATAACCCCCACGAACCAAGCCAGCCATGCAATAAGATGACCGGACGTCCGCGCCCGTATACCTCGTAATGAACAATTCCCTGACTAGTTGTGATCGAAGACACAGAAGAAAATCACCCGCCCGTTACTTTCCTTCCATTTCGCTCATAATGCTGTAAAGCAGTTCGAGCAAAATGGACTTTACCGAATTACGGTCTGTCGCAATACAGGGCAATAGTTTTGTGGATTTATCGAGTCGCAAGGCATGCCCCATATCTTCCAATTCCCAGGCATCTTCCTTGTCCTGTTTGTTGGCAGCCACGACAAAAGGGGTTGGCGCATACGCGCGGAAGGTTTCCAAGATCGAGCGCGCCTCACGGAAGGTTTCGGGGCGGGTGCTGTCCACCATCACAATGAAGCCCAGCATGCCTTCGGAAAGGATCTCCCACATGAAGTCGAAACGCTTCTGACCGGGTGTACCGAACAGGTAGAGCACCAGGTCCTGGTCAACGGTGATGCGCCC
>JBAIYF010000215.1:0-2592 GCA_037916115.1 Anaerolineales bacterium | reverse complement strand
AACAGATTGACCGTGTCCAAGCGCCAGTCCTTTTGTCGGACTGGCGCTTTTCTTTTTTATCATATGCAAAGGAGAGTTTTATGGAATTTCAACCAGGCGATTGGGTTGTCCATTGTACGCACGGAGTGGGGCAGATTAAGAGTGTGGAAGATCGTTCATTCGGAGATCGAAATATTCCGTATTTCATGGTTCAGATCGGCGACCTCACCATTTGGGTACCCGCAGACGAGAATATCAACAAACGGCTGCGTTTTCCATCTACACAGGCTGAGTTCCATACACTTTTAGGCACATTATCCAGCCCGCCCGAAACCCTGCCCATAGACCGCCGTCAACGCACCCAACATCTACTGGAAGTTCTCAAAGATGGCAGTGCTGAAACCTTATGCAAAGTGATCCGAGACCTTTCAGCCATTCGCAAACACCGCACCTGGAGCGAATACGACCGCAACCTCATGCACCGCATTCAGAAAATGTTCACGGGCG
Organism: Anaerolineales bacterium; assembly: GCA_037916115.1. GTDB lineage: Bacteria > Chloroflexota > Anaerolineae > Anaerolineales > Villigracilaceae > Villigracilis. The sequence goes on along the minus strand of JBAIYF010000215.1, from coordinate 2,106 downwards.
AGTGGAGCTTTATTTTTTCGATCTCTCCGCAAGACGCAGATATCGAACTTCAAAAACTGTTATCCAAAGCCACTGGATAAGAAGAGAAAAAATGCAATCTGTAGAAAAGACAATCCTTCAACGTGTGGTGGAAAATTTTGCCATGCTTGGCATCACCACTGATGAGCAGGTCAATGTTGTCTGCGTACCCAATGGAAAGACCAGCGCCATTGAAAACATCGGCGGCGACGGACGAACCGTCATGCTTGATGAATATACGGTCAATCAAAAGTTGATCCGTGCAGGCTATAGCAGCCGCAGCAACACTGTCTATTTAAGTTTGATCAGCGGGTAGCTTACCCCTCCAACTCACCCCAACGCTCGTACGCCTGTGCGAGTTCTTTGTGGATTTGCTCCAAGCGCTCGACGGCTTGAGTGATGATCGCGCCTTCCTGTTGATAAAAGGAGGGCGCTTCCATCTTAAGGGTGAGCTGTTTCTGTTCTTCCTCAAGCATTTCTATCCGTTTGGGCAGTTCTTCGAGCTCGCGTTTCTCGTTGTAGCTTAACTTGCGGGCGGCGGGCTTGCTCTCAGACTTGGATTCTGTTTGGGGTGTTGAGGCAGGTTTCGGCGTCGGGCGTGAGGCGGGGGCTTCATCCAGCTGTTTCTTCCAATCTTCGTATCCGCCAATGAATTCTTTCACGTCGCCAGAGCCATCCAAGATCAAGGTGCTGGTGACGATGTTGTTGAGAAAGGCACGGTCGTGGCTGACGAGCAGAAGCGTGCCCTCGTAGTCAAGCAACAGGTCTTCGAGGATTTCGAGGGTTTCGATGTCGAGGTCGTTGGTGGGCTCGTCGAGGATGAGCAGATTGGCAGGCATGGCGAAGAGACGCGCCAGCATAAGACGATTGCGCTCGCCGCCCGAAAGCGCCGTGATCGGCGCGCGGACACGGTCGCGCGTGAAAAGAAAATCTTCGAGATAGCCCATCAGGTTGCGCGTGCGTCCATTAATGGTGACGGTGTCGCGCCCCTGCCCGACGTTATCGAGCACGGATTTGGATTCGTCGAGTTGGGTGCGCAGTTGGTCGAAATAGACGATGTCGAGATTTGTGCCATGACGGACTTCGCCGGTCTGCGGTTGGAGTTGTCCCATGAGCAGTTTTAGCAGCGTGGTCTTACCCGAGCCATTCGCACCGACGATACCGATCTTATCTCCGCGTTGAATGGTGGTGGTGAAGTTGCGGATGATGGTTTTCTCACCATAGGCATAATTGATATTTTCAGTTTCGATCACCAACCTGCCCGAACGCTTTTCGGTGCCGATCTGCATTTTCACTTTGCCAAGCAATTCGCGGCGTTCGGAGCGTTGCTGGCGTAATTTTTTCAATGCAAGCACACGTCCTTCGTTACGAGTGCGGCGGGCTTCAATGCCTTTGCGGATCCAAACTTCTTCCTGGGCGAGTTTTTTATCGAAGAGCGCATTCTGTGTCTGCTCGGCTTCGAGCATGGCTTCTTTGCGTTCAAGGAAGGTCGGGTAATCACAGGCCCAATCGTAGACACTGCCCCGGTCAAGCTCGATGATGCGGGTGGTAAGTTTCTGCAAAAAGACGCGATCATGTGTGACGAAGACCAGAGTCCCGCCCCAGCGTTTGAGGAAGTCTTCGAGCCAGTCAATGGCTTGGATGTCGAGATGGTTGGTCGGTTCGTCGAGCAGCAAAAGGTCTGGGTTGCAGACCAAGCCACGAGCAAGAATGACGCGGCGTTTCATCCCAGCGGACAAGGTTTCAAAGCGGGCGTCGCCATCGAGTTCCATCAGCGAGATGGTTTTCTGTACTTGATTGTCACGCTTCCAGTGATGTTCGTCGTCGGCAAAGTCCGTGTCGATGAGCCCCGAAGCGATGATGTCGGCAATGCGTCCGTGCAGGTCTTGCGGAACCTCCTGCGGCAAATACGCCGCGCGGACGTTCTGCTGGCGGGCGATGATGCCGTCATGCGGCTCAACATCGCCGTTGAGCATTTTCAACAGCGTGGATTTGCCCATGCCATTGCGCCCCAACAAGCCGACACGCTCGCCGCGTTCGATCTGAAAACTAACATTATCCAATAAAGGATGCCCGCCAAAGCCGATG
>JBAIYF010000214.1:0-5236 GCA_037916115.1 Anaerolineales bacterium | reverse complement strand
CGCTTTTTGGTCTTTTGGACAGCGGTCACGCGCAGTACGTTGCCGTCGTATAGTTTTGCTTTGAGCGAAAGCCACGGGTCATTGAAAAGCTTTGTGGTGCGGTCACGCGTATCTTTGGTTTCGCGTGCCACTTTGCTGGCGAGCATTGAGCCGGTCAGGTCGAGATGACCAAGGAATGTGGCGTTGGGTTTGAGGTCATCGCGCAGGGTGTGCAGGATCTGCTTGGTGGCGTCGTAACGCGGCGAGAAATCAAGCAGGTCGCTGCGGCGCAGGTTGCGCGCCATGACGATCGCAGCCACCCATAACAAAAATCCGCCTGCAGTGAAAACGAACATGGTCGAATAGCCGAACAACATGATCAGCACATCGATCATGGCAAGCCCAATACCGACAAAAAATATCATTAAGGGAATCCAGCGCCATTTATCGCCCGAGGTTTCGGTCTTTTGTGCCTCTGCCAGAAACTTGTTCATACCGCGGATAATCACATCGGGCTTGTCGGCAATGGAAACGTAAACCGGCGCAAATTCCTTTTTGCCAAATTGATTGGTGTCTTTATTGCCCTGTTTGCGCGCCGTTCTGAGCAGGTACATAAAAATGGAACCCACAACGATCAGCGCAATGATACCGCCGCAGATCAAACCTTCCATCTCTTCCTCCAGATTATAATTTCGTCAATGTCTAACATTCTCTACACTGCCTTCGATATTGTGCCCAGCCCAAAAGGGGCAAGTACCCATATTCTCCATAATTTACGCGGGTTGGTCAATGGCGGGCACAGCGTCCATCTTATCACGCCAAACGACGGCGTGCTCCCCCCCGAAGATACTATTGAAGGCACGCGGGTCACCCGTATTTCGCAAGACCTCTCGCAGAACTTTCTTGCCCGCGCCGTGCATTTTGGCAAAGCCGTTCTTTCTCATCTGGCGCTCCACCCCGATTATGACGTGGTCCACTTCCGCAATGTTTGGGACGGCTTTCACATCACGCAAAATAAAAAGAGACTCGGCTACAAAACTCTTTTCGAGGTCAACGGGCTGCCTTCTATTGAGCTGAAATATCACTACCCCGGCATGGATTCTGACCTGCTTGCCAAGATCAAGGAACAGGAGATCGCGACTCTGCACCTGAGCGATGCCATCATCTGCCCCTCCAATGTGACTCGTGATTACATTGCCTCGCTCGGACTTAACCGGAAACTGGTTACGGTCATCCCAAATGGAGTCAGCCCTTCAGATTTTTCTGCCACCCCGTTGCCCGTCCGCGATGAGCACGTGCCTGTTCTGCTTTACATCGGAACTCTGGCAGACTGGCAAGGTTTGGATATTGTCATCAAAGCCCTGCCGAAGATCCTGGAACAACAGCCTGTTCAACTCCGCATCGTCGGGCGCGGACGGTCACGTCAGCGCAAGATGCTGGCGAAGCAAATTAGAAAACTGGAAATGGATGAGCACGTGATCGTACAGCCCGCCGTCCCGCATCACGAGATTCCGGGATTGATCGCACAGGCAGATATTTGCGTCGCCCCACTTGGCTTGAACGACCGCAATGTGACCCAGGGCGCTTGCCCGATCAAAGTTCTTGAATATATGGCGGCGGGGCGACCATTACTTGCTTCGAACATGCCCATTGTCCGCGAACTTGTGCGCGAGGATGTGGATGGTCTCTTGTTTTCGCCCAACGACCCCGACGATCTGGCGCGGCAGGCAAATCAATTATTGAGGGATATGGAATTATCGCAACGGCTGGCAGAATCCGCGGCGGCGCATGTGCGTGAAAAATTCACCTGGCACGAGTCACAGAAGAAGTTGTTGAAGGTGTACGAGAGATTACTAATTACTAATTACTAATTACTTCTCATCACTTTGCATTTCAAATATCTTCTCCACCTCGGCAGGGATTGCCTTCGGTCTCCCAGATTTCGTGTCCATAAAGACCCAGTCGGTTTCCCCTTTTACCAGAACCTTCCCGTCACTCTTACGCACAAATTCATACATGCGTAATGAGCGCACTTTCCGCAAATCCTCCACCCAAGTGCGGACCTCGACCTCTTCACCTTCAAACGCAGGCAGGAAATACTCGATGCTGTGCTTGCGGATAACCCATGTGGCGTCAGGTCCCTGTGCTTCAATGCCGCCAATGGAGGCATAATGCTCTACGGCAATGTCTTGCATCCACTGCACATAGACCACATTGTTGACATGTCCGTTTTCATCGATGGCGGAAGCGGGAATAATGAGGTTTTTAGTATAGATGGGGGAGATGGGCATGGGCTGATTTTACAGTTTCTTCCCCCAAACGGGGGGTTGGTTTGTAAAAAGAGGTTGATAAAATCTGGTCATTCAATTTTATACGTTCTTAAGGAGAGATGAAATGGAAATAGTTGGTTTTACATCTGTGATGATATTTTTATCGTTTGCTTGTGCTGGTGTCATCACAATAGTTACATTGGTGGGCATGGGCTTTTTGATCTACCGCTCTTTCGGCGGGGTGATGAAGAATAACAATGTTTTGAAAACTGGTGTGTCGGCTCCCGGGGTTATTCTTAGTGTGCAGGATACTGGCGCATCCATGAATGACAATCCGCAGGCGCTCGTTCGTATACGGGTTATGCCCATGGGACAGGAGCCTTTTGACGCAGAGACCACCATCTTTGTTGGGCGCTTTCAAGTGGGAATGCTGGTTCCCAATGCTCCAGCTATGGTGCGCTACGACCCGGCGAATAAAACTCGGATTGCAATTGAAACGGTCAATGGTATGCCTGTGGGTTTCTAAGGTCGTTAAATAAAAAGACGCGGAGCTGAAAACTCCGCGTCTTTTTTGTTGGTGCTTTAAGGCGTACTGGTGACTGCCGGAGTGGTGACATTCCCGACAATGATCCGGACAGACAGGGTATCGCCAAAGAAGACGCCAGTCTCATCTGCCATTTGCCAGGCGCTTTCGATCACCCCATTGATGCCGCTTGGTACGACCATTTCAACTGAGAGTTGACGTTTCGCGCCAGTGGGGACGGCTTCTGTGATTGTGACGGTGTTTCCGCGCATGGGGTCGCCGCCCACATGGCGGAAGGTGAAGCCGGGGCGCCAGGCACAACCGCCAATGTTCTGTACTTCCCACGTTTTAGTGAAGGTTTCACCGGGCTTCATCACCGTATTGTCTGGAATGGTGACATCTGCAATGTAGAACAGGTTGTAGCATGGGTTGGATGTGGGCGAAGGCTCTGGCGTGTTGGATGGAGTTTCGGTGACGAGCAGAACAGGTGTCAGGGTGGGAAGAGCCGAGGCGGTAGGGGCAAGCCCGGTCAGGTTTGCGGCGAACGTTTCCACTGCCTGGGTGCGGATGGCATCTGTATCCACTTCGGTGGTCTTGGTCGAGTTTGTCTGGTTGTCGGCACAGGAGAAGATGAAGATGCCAACAAGGACGCTCAGACTGATGAAGAAGTATCTGTTTTTCATTTTTATTTTTGTTTCTCTCTTGCCAGCGCAACGCCGGTGGCGATTGCGCCGATCAGTTCCCAAATGGGAACACCAATAAATTGAACGGGGGCAATGCCGAGCACGACAATGGCGGTGAAGACGGTGAAGGTCAGCATGCGGAAGGGGACGGTCCAGCGGTAGAAGATCTTCACGTCATTCAAGGCAGCGAGGATGTAGTAAATGCCCATGTTGACAGATGCCATGGAAGCGGCGGTCATGAAGGTGAGGGTGTAGTCCGTGCTGGCACGGGCAGCGCGATCTGCGATCTCAAACCCAAGCATGGCAAGTTGAAGCTCAGGGCGGATGATGCCAAGAATGCCCAGTAGAAACGCCATAACGCCGAAGATGAAGATGGTCCAGCCGGATGTGTCGCGAATTTTCATGATGTATGCTCCTGTGAGTCTGTATGTGCAGAAAATTATACCCGCAAGGCATGGGCGTGATAAAATCACTCAACTATGGCTAAACATCTTGTGTTGGTGGCTGGGAACATCGGTGCCGGCAAAACCACGCTTACAGACCGCATTGGTGCGCGCCTTGGCTGGTGGACGGGATATGAATCCGTATCGGATAATCCATATCTTTCAGATTTTTATGGTGATATGCGCGCCTGGTCGTTCCATTTGCAGATCTTCTTTTTGGGGCATCGCGCCGAGCAATATCTGGTGGCGGCGCGTGATGCGCGTTCCGCCATTTTAGACCGCAGCATTTATGAAGATGCGTATATCTTTGCCCGCGCCTTGAACCATTTAGGTAACCTGAACGAGCGCGATTATCTTTCCTACCGCCGTCTGTTCGACCTGGTGGTAAACGGACTGCCGCGCCCCGACCTGCTGATCCACCTCAAAGCGCCGGTGCCGGTGTTGATGGAACGCATCCGTCGCCGTGCCCGCAATATGGAGACGGGTATCACAGAGGATTATCTGCGCTTGCTGGAATCGTTCTATGATGAATGGCTCGGTTCATTCGACCTTTGTCCGGTTCTGACCATCCATACCGATGACCTCGATTATGCCAATTCCCCAACTCACCTCGACCTGGTCGTACAGCGCATTCAAGACAAACTTGCCGGGCGTGAAGTAATGGACCTGCGTGGAGATGCAAAACCATGAACGAAACAATGGATAGTTCAGTATTTCTAAAAATACCCCTCTTCAAGGATATTTCCCGCGAAGACCTGTATGCCCTTGTCAACGAACTGCCCGTGGAAACCTATGAAACCGGGGATTATCTATTCTTTGAAGGCGAACCGGGCAACAGTCTCTACGTTGTGAAAAAGGGCAAGATCGAAGTGGTTCTGGCGGGCGGCACAAATGACGAAATGCTGCTGCGCACATGCGGACCCGGCGAATACGTCGGTGAAATGAGCCTCATCCTCAAACAGGGACGGCGCACAGCTTCTGTACGCGCACAGTCTGATTGCACTGTTTGGATGATGACCCGTGACAAATTCAACGAGTGCCTTCAGCGCTGGCCGCATCTTGCGTATGCAATGGTGGAGATCATCAGTGAAAGGCTCGAGTCTTCGAACGAAGCTGCGTTCCACGACCTTGTCACCAAAAATCAGATGCTGCAAAAAGCTTATGATGAATTGAAGGCGGCGCAGGCGCAACTGATCGAGAAGGAACGCCTCGAACGCGAACTTCAACTTGCCGCAGAGATCCAACTCAGCATTTTGCCCGATGTGCTGCCCGATACAGAGGAATATGGTTTTGGCGCGCGCATTCTGCCTGCCCGTCAGGTCGGCGGCGATTTTTACG
>JBAIYF010000213.1:0-3155 GCA_037916115.1 Anaerolineales bacterium | reverse complement strand
CAGTCCTTTGAACCGCTCAAGTGCTTCGGGCGTAGGCGGAACAACATAGACCGAGAAAAACAAGGCAAAGGTCAAGATCGCAATCAGAGGCAAAATGGATTTGAGCTGTTTCTGCAAATAGGCATTCGCCCCATCCTTGATGGCTCCCCAAACCTCCTGCATTTTTTCGGTTCCCTTATCCTCATTCAGGATCTGGGAACGCAAAAAAATCGCGTATCCGAGTCCAAGCCAGGCAACGGCAAAAACGGACCAGATCGCGATCTGTTCAAAATTGGTCAATCCCATTGTGAACATGAAAAGCATTCTCCTATTTAGATGAAATAAAGGCTTGCGCCTCTCAGAGCAGAAGGATTTTACAGTCGCATGATTGATTATGTCAAGAAGATTAAAAACATATTAATTCCCCCAGATAAGTAAAAAAGTTGACAGTCAAATTCAAACCTGATAACATTCATCGAAATCATTCGATATATAAGGAGAAAACAAACATGCTCCAGGAAATCAACACCCAGGTCTTTTCCCTCACACCCGCTGCAGGTGATGCGGTTCGCAATATTCTGGCAGAACGCAAACTCGATGGCTACGCCCTGCGCGTGTACGTTGCCGGAGGCGGTTGTTGCGGCGTGAACTTTGGCATGGCGCTTGACAACAACTTCCGCGACGTGGATACAACCTTCGAAAGCGAAGGCGTAAAGGTTGTGGTGGATGAAGTTTCCATCGACTATCTGCGCGACGCCACCGTAGATTTCATCAACGACCCGATGCGCGGCGCCGGATTTGCTGTTAGCAGCCCGAACGCCAAGACTGGTGGAAGCTGCGCATGCGGCTCAAATGCAAGCGAAGGCGCCTCTTGCGGATGTGGCGGCGGCTCCTGCGGATGCGGTGGGCACTAACAAACAAATAGCAACAAATCAAAAGGACAGGCGCAATGCCTGTCCTTTTTTATCTTCCACGCAGGAAGGAGATCAACGCCCCAAACCCACCAATGAACCCAAGCACGACTATGATAAGACCGACCGGGAGGCGGTTGGACGAATCCTCTTCAGGCAAAAAGGTTGGAACGACCAATTCTGGTGGAGGTGTGAATGTTGGCAAACGAGTAGGGGTGGCTGGGTCAATGAATGCAGCGGCAAGGGTTGGGTCAATGGTTGGAGTGGAAAGCGGTGTAGGGGTGCTTGGCGCCTGTACACGAGATAAACGCCCAGTCTTGATAATAGTTACATACGGGCCGTAAACCCAGGCAACAGACCCCGGTATACCTGGGTAGTACACCTGAATCCAGTTGTTATCTTCTGAAATGCCGATTGCGGGAATTTCCTGCCCCTTTAAGAGCACACCCACAGGCGGGTATAAATATGAGCTTGGACCGGAATAAACATTGATCACATCCAGGTCGAAATTAACGCGAACGATCATTCCCGTTGGTGTGCCCGTTACTGTAGGAATGGAACCGGTGGGTTGCTGCGCCACAACAACATTCTGTGCCGGAACCTGAAAAACCGCCCATACTGCAAGGACAGCCACCAGCAAAAAGAATAATCCTCTGCGCTCTAAATGAAACATTGTGGAACTTACCTGCGAACGAGGGAAAGTAAAAAGCCGATCGTGCCCAAAACGAACAACGCAATAATGATGGACGCCCAAGGAATGGCATTCCCCAAACCAGTCGATTCTTCGAACTCAATGGCAGGCAGTGTGGGTGCTGGTGTGAAAGTCGGCAAGCGCGTGCTTGTTGGTTGAACAACAAATTGAGCTGCAAGGGTTGGGTCAATGGTGGATGTGGCAGGCGGGACTGGGGTTGGCGGGGCTTCCATAATTTGCAGATTTCCCGGTGGAGAGACCTGCACCAACGGAGAATACACCCAGCCTTTCCCCCCCGGCGCAGATGGGAATTCGATCTGGATCCAGTCACCGCCTTGTGAACGCCCAAGGGCAGGAGCTGTCTCACCGCGCAATAAGGTACCGACTACAGGATAAACCGTGGAACTGGGTCCCAAACGCACATTGATTTGAGGCTCGTCCGTGATCACGGTGATAAAAAGACCGCTTCCAACGGGAGTCTCTGTCGGTTGTTGAGCCAAAACAAAGGTTGGGGCTGAAGCGGAAAATATCCCAAGAAAAAACAGAATGGACAGGAGCAATATAGGGGGGTGAAACTTGTTTTTTGTCATCTCGTAAGTATGCTTTAAGAGTCTAAAAGAGTATTTGGAAAGGAGATTATAATCGAGTTCATGGAGCGAAAAATCTTTCACGGAAATATCAAACCAGTAGACATTGCTAATGCGCTGCTGGCGGAATTTAACCGCGGTAATCTGCGAGCGCAGACCCTTGGGCAAAGTGACCGCTTCGTTATACAGATCGGCACAAGACCCAATGCAATGTCGGGCGGGCAGACGGCCATGACTGTAACGGTTCAATCCATTGAAGAAGGCATTATGGTGGAACTGGGGCAGCAAGCATGGCTAGGTGTCGCTGCCAGCCTTGGGGCAAGCGCTCTGGCGGCAATTCAAAATCCTTTTAGTCTCTTGGGGCGGCTTGATGATATTGCACAGGACATCGAAAATCTGCAAATTGGCGAAAAAGTTTGGAAGGTGATTTCACAAGCCGCACAGGCAGCGGGAGCCTCGGCTGAATTGGCAGAGAACCTGCGCCGCACGACCTGTGAGTATTGCCATGTTGCCAACCCTGTAGGAGAACCCTCCTGTACAGCATGCGGCGCCCCTCTTGGAAAGGCCCAGCCCAAGGCTTGCCGGCAATGCGGGTTTGTGGTTAAACCAGACGAGAAGACCTGCCCCAACTGCAAAATGCCGATCCTCTAAAACGCATGAACCTTCAGAAACTGGAAACCCGCCTTCAAACTCTGATCGAGGTGGATCTCTTAAGAATTCTTCCTGGCAGCAACGTCAAAGATGTCATCATTCAAAAGCTGGCTGGGGTCATTCAGCATCACATGGACCTTGTTCGGGATGGGTCGGGTACTTTGCCCGATGTCTACACGCTAGTTATTCATCCTGATACCGCCCAAACATGGGTGAATGAGAATTTGCTTGCAATTATCTTACATTCCATCACTACAGTGGCACAGGAATCAGGGTTTAAGTTTACAATAGCACCAGTAATCACGATTAAAACAGACGAAACAAAACAAAAGAACG
>JBAIYF010000212.1:0-3021 GCA_037916115.1 Anaerolineales bacterium | reverse complement strand
CGATCCAATGCGGATTGTTCTATGCCAGCGAAGGTCAACGTTTGTATGGTCGCACCACGACGAGCGGCACGGCGAATAAGTATGCAATGACCATTCGCCAGCCCATCGGTGTGGCGGGACTCATCATCGCCGCGAACACGCCGATCGCGAATGTGGCGTGGAAAGTTTTCCCGGCGCTCATTTGTGGCAATGCTGCCATTTTGAAAGCCGCCGAAGATACGCCAGCCACGGCGTGGATCTTTGGGCAGATCGCAAAAGAAGCAGGCTTGCCCGATGGTGTGTTAAGCATCATGCAGGGATTTGGCGAAGAAGCAGGCGCGCCACTGGTCGCGCACAATGATGTGGGCGTGATCAGTTTCACCGGCTCGACCGAAGTGGGACGCATCATCAACCGTGCGGCGGGGGAGCGCTTTGCGCGCATCTCGCTTGAACTGGGCGGGAAGAATCCGCTGGTGGTGTGCGACGACGCCGACCTGGAGAACGCTGCCAAGTGGGTGTTGCTTTCTGCATATAGTAATGCAGGACAGCGTTGCGCTTCGACCAGCCGCATCATTATTTTTGAGTCGGTATACGAAAAGTTCCGCGATATGCTCGTGGAAAAGACCAAGAAGTTGAAGGTCGGCACAGCGGACGATTGCGATTTAGGTCCTGTTATCAATGAAGGACAGTTACTTGGCATGGTTTCTGCCGTGGAAAGAGCAAAGCAGAACGGTGCGACGATTTTGTGCGGCGGCGAGCGTATGACCGATGCCGAGCATAAAGATGGCTATTACATGGCGCCGACGCTCATTGAAAATGTGGATCCGCATGACGAGATTTCGGAATGTGAGTTGTTTGGACCTGTGGCGTTGTTGTTCCGTGCAAAGGATTTTGAACATGCTTTGCAGTTGGCAAATGATACGCCTTTTGGCTTGACTGCCAGTATTCATACTAAAAGCATTCACCGAGCGACTCGTTTCTACGATAAGGTTCAAACAGGTGTGGCGGTTGTCAACGCTGGGACGCACGGCTCCGAGCCGCACATGCCCTTCGGCGGGCGCAAACTTTCGGGCAACGGTTCGCGCGAACCGGGTACCGAAGCGCTCAACATTTATTCTGAATTGAAAGATGTGTACATCAACATCGACCCGACGCAGGTATGAGCAAAGAGAATCCTTCGATCATTGCATTGATTCCCGCGCGAGCCGGTTCGAAACGGGTGCAGGGAAAAAATATCCGTCCGCTGGCGGGGCATCCGCTGATCGCGTACACAATCTGCGCTGCCAGGCAAAGCGGAATCTTTGCAGATATTCTCGTTTCGACAGACTCTGAAGAATATGCTGAGATTGCACGACAATACGGTGCGGAAGTTCCATTCTTGCGCCCGGCTGAAATTGCTGGTGACCTTGCACTCGATATCGAATGGCTGGACTTTACGCTTCACAAACTCAAAGAGATGGGACGCGAGTACGATTGCTTCAGCATCCTGCGCCCGACCAGTCCCTTCCGTTTGCCGAGCACCATTCAGCGGGCATGGAATGCGTTCAAAGCTGAAGAAGGCGTGGACTCGCTCCGCGCGGTGGAGAAGGTCAAGGAACACCCCGGAAAGATGTGGGTGATCCGTGGCAAACGCATGATGCCATTGCTTCCGTTTGGTCCCAAGGAACAGCCATGGCACAGCACGCCATATCAAGGCTTACCCGAAGTCTATTCGCAGAATGCCAGCCTCGAAATTGCCTGGTCGCGTGTAGTCTTCGATGGAAGGACGATCGCAGGTGAAGTGGTTATGCCGTTCATCTCGGAAGGCTACGAAGGCTTTGATGTAAATCATCCCTATGATTGGGATCTGGCGGAACGTCTTGTGGCAAGTGGAGAGGCGCAACTGCCAAAGGTAGAGAAAATTCACCACAGATGAACAAAGATGAATGGGATGGAAAGACCATTCATCAAAGAACAACGTTTATCTGTGTCTATCTGTGGTTATATTCGCTCTCAGCGTAGAGAAGATATAAAAAGAGAATCAGGTGCGGGCGCGGGGTGAGGCGCAGCATCTATAAAGAGGAAAAAATGGTTGAATTGAAATTGATCCCCGTGGAAGAATTCAAACGCGTGCGCAATTCTTCTGCCGACAAATACAAGAAACTTCAGATCATCGCGGATATGTGCCGCGCCAACACGCTCACCGAAGTGAAGCGCGCGGGCTCGGGACATCTCGGCTCGAGCTTCAGCGCGATGGATATCGTAGTGTGGATGTATTACGAAGAGATGAACACGCTCAAGGTTGGCTTTGACAGCCCCGACCGCGATATTTATTTTTCGTCGAAGGGACATGATGTGCCGGGCTTATATGCCGTGCTTCATTCGCTTGGCGAAATTCCTGACCACATGCTGATGTCGCTGCGCCGCCTCAATGGATTGAATGGTCATCCTGATGTTGGCAATCGCGGCATGGAAGCCAACTCGGGTTCGCTCGGCATGGGCATCTCGAAGGGGCGCGGCATGGCGTGGGCGAAGAAGTACAACAACAATGGCGGGCATGTGTTCGTGATGACCGGCGATGGCGAGTTGCAGGAAGGTCAGAACTACGAAGCGCTGCATGTTACCGCGCATCAAAAGGTTGACAACCTCACCGTCATCGTTGACGATAATAAAGTGCAATCCGATAAGCCTGTTGCTGAGATCATCGATCTGCGCAACCTTGTCGAAAAGTTCACTGCGTTTGGCTGGCATGTCATTCGCATCGACGGGCATGATTTTCGTTCCATTGAAAAGGCAATTGCCGAAGCCAAGCAGGTCAAAGGCAAGCCGCAGATCATCATCGCCGATACCATCAAAGGCCGCGGTGTCTCTTTCATGGAGCATCCCGCTGCGCTTGAAATTGGAAAAGGGCTCTACCCCTGGCATTCGGGTGCGCCGGATGATGCTGCCTTTGAGGCGGGTTATTCTGAACTGATTCAACGCATCAACGCGGACCTCGCGGCTGTGTCGCTCGACCCGTTGCATTTGACTCCCGTTGAGCCGGAAGTGAAATCCGCGACGCCG
>JBAIYF010000211.1:0-5073 GCA_037916115.1 Anaerolineales bacterium | reverse complement strand
ATTAAATTGCCGCACCAACCGGTAAAAGCAGGTAAAACATACAACCCGGGAAATGAACTTCATCATGCCCGGCACTTTCCACCCAGGTTCTGCCACCATGTGCACGCGCCACGCCGCGTACGATCGCAAGCCCAAGTCCAGGTCCACCACCTTTGAATGAGGTGGTGCCAGATGAATGGATGGCGGCATCGCCGGTCTGGTAAAACTTTTCAAAGACCAGATCGTGATGTTCAGCATCCAACCCAATGCCTGTATCTTTCACCGTGATCAGAACCCCGGGAGTTTCAGCATCCAGCAGTTTCGGCTGTACAGAGACGGTCACCTTGCCGCCATCAGGCGTGTACTTAATCGCATTGACGATCAGATGGTAGAGTGCCTTTGAGATCAAGTCCGGGTCGCCGTGGATGAGGGGCGTGGAATCATCCTGAATGCAGAGCAATTCAATGCTTCGTTCTGAGGCGGGCTTTTGTAATTTTCCAATGACTTCCTGAACCAGTTGTTTCAATAGGATCGGCGAGAAACGTAGTTCAAGTCGTTCACCGTCAATGCGCGTCACATCCAGCATGGTGTTAACCACAGCATGCATACGGTCTGTCCCTTTGAGGATGCCATCCACCACTGTGCTCATGGCAGGATTGGAGCGCAGCTCAGGCGCGGTATTGAGCAGATTGGCATAGCCTTTGAGTACCGTCATGGGGGTACGCAGTTCGTGCGCCGCCACCTGAATGAATTCAAGTTTATTGCGATCCAACTGGCGCAGAACCTCGTTCGACTTTTGCAGGTCAGCGATCATCATCTGGTCGTTCTCACGCAGACGATCAAGCGTGGTGCGGACAATATCCAACGCCACCAGTGGGCTGCGCTTAAGCATGGTTTCAAAGTGGGGTTTATCCATCACCAGTACACGGCACTCGCCAGCAGTACGAACCGTTGCAGCGCGGGGTGCGTTTTGAATAAGCGCCATTTCCCCTACAAGATCACCTTTCCCGGCGGTGCGCAAAACCCGGTCCCCCTCCTTATCGCTGATGTGTTTGCTGATCACCGCAGAACCCTCGGCTATGATGTAAAAGGTTTCTTCGTAGGCACCTTCATGACACAGAACATGGTTGGTTGGGTAGGTGCGCAACTCGGTCAACGCCGCCATTTCCTCCAATTCGGCATCTTTCAGCCCATGGAAGGCAAATTTTAGCAGGGATATTTTTTCCGCGGTTTCTGAAGGCGTCATATGGTGTTGAGTATAACCCCGCCAAGGGCGGCAAGAATATTGCTTTTCAATGATAAATTGTTGCGGGCTGGCATGCTCCATCTAGTATAATTGCGCCCATGCAAACTGACATCAAAAACATTATTGGCGTACGTTTTACCCCTATTGGTAAGATCTACCATTTTGACTCATCCTCTCTGCCCGACCTTCAGGTTGGCGAACATGTGATCGTGGATACCTCCCGTGGGTATCACCTCGGCGAGGTGGTACAGATACTCGAAGAGGCTCCTCCAAGACCGGAAGGCGGCTGGAAACCCGTGGAAAGGCGCGCCACCCCGCGCGACCTGCTCCTGCAGCAATCGTGGCGCAACAAACAGACCGAAGCCATGATCAATTGCCGCGCCCGCGCCTCGGAACTGGGACTGCTCAACACCATCAAGGTCGTTGCCGCCGAATACAACTACGACGGCTCGCGCCTGGCATTCCTTTACAGTACCGAACAGGAAGAGAAGGTCGATCTGAAATCCCTGCGCAAAGACATGCAGGAACTATATCCGCACTCACACATCGAAATGCGCCAGATCGGTCCACGCGACGTGGCGAAACTCATCGGCGGCATGGGCGCTTGCGGAATTGAAACCCGTTGCTGCTCCAAATTCCTCACCGACTTCTCACCCATCTCCATCAAGATGGCAAAGGAACAGGGCATCTCGCTCACTCCTGACGAGATCACCGGCATGTGCGGACGTCTACGCTGCTGCCTCATCTACGAATATGAGCAGTATGTCGAAGCACGCAAACAATTGCCCAAGCGCAACAAACGCGTGGTCACGCCCAAAGGCGAAGGCAAGGTCATCGACGTGCAGCCCATGAGCGAACGGATCACCGTACTCATCGAAGTGGAAGGCGAACGACCTCAGCACCACACCTTCTCACGTGAAGAGATTCAACCGTGGGACGAACTCGACGCGCTGCGCAGAAAATCTGAAGCGCCATGCGACCGTCACGAAGGCGGCGGATGCACCTGCGGCAAAGCCAAGAAAAAACGCAATGACAGAGCAAACTAGCTCCTGGGAAACCAAACAAAAAATTCTGGTCATTCTGGCACACCCGGATGATCCAGAATTTTTTTGCGGCGCCACACTCGCCAAATGGGCGCGTGAAGGTCACACCATTCAATACCTGCTGCTCACCTGCGGCGACAAAGGCTTCAACCCCACCACCACACCGGATATGACCCCCGAAAAACTTTGCGGGATCCGACATCTGGAACAAGCCGAAGCCGCCAAGGTCATCGGAGCCGAGCCGCCTCTTTTTCTAGACCTGCCAGACGGGTACCTCATCCCAGACCTCAACCTACGCCGAGAGGTTGTCCGCGAGATCCGCAAACACAAGCCTGATATTCTTGTCACCTGCGACCCGCAAAACCTCTTTGCCATGTATGGCATAAACCATCCCGACCACCGCGCCTGTGGACAAGTAGTGCTGGATGCCGTCTTCCCTGCCGCTGGCAACCCTGCCTACTTCCCTGACCTGCTTTCCCAAGGCTTCGAACCGCACATGCCCAAGGAAATTTGGTGCTCACTCACAAACCAGCCCAACACCGCCATTGACGTCACCGACACATGGGACATCAAACTTCAGGGAATCCTCAAGCACAAGACCCAGGTGCAGGACGTTGATAAACTTATCGAACGAATGAAATCACGCCGCACCGAAGACAGTACGGAAGAAAACCCCAGGTACGAAGAAAAATTTCGAGTAATCTCTTACAGGTAACAAACAATGGAAACAACATGGAAATCAAGAAAGGTCGTGATCGTAGGAGCAGGCGCGGTTGGTTCGAGTTTTGCCTATGCTCTCGCCCAACGCGGTCTCGCTGATGAAATCTGTCTTGTAGACGCCAACCGCGACCTAGCCGAAGGTCAGGTGCTCGATCTCGCACACGGACTGCCCTATTACCCTTCTGTTCAGATCAGCGTTGGCACAAAGAGGGATTACGCCAACGCCAACATCATCGTCATTACAGCAGGAGCCAAACAAAACCCCGGCGAAACACGCCTGAACCTGCTGCAACGCAATGCCGCCATCATCAAAAGCATCATGGACGATATCATGAGCGAAGGTTCGCAGGCGATCATCATTCTTGCCACCAACCCTGTGGATGTCAACACCCGTATCGCATTGGAACATTCGGGCTTTCCGAAAAACCGAGTCATCGGCTCTGGCACCGTACTGGATAGCGCTCGTTTCCGCTATCTCATCAGCCAATATCTCCACGTGGATGTCGGCAACGTCCATGCCTATATTCTCGGTGAACATGGTGATAGCGAACTCGCCGCCTGGTCGATGACTAATGTCGCCGGTGTGCCCGTGGATGATTACGTCCGCGCCCATGGCAGTGGAGATTGGCAAACCGAACGTGAACGTATCGTACAGGAAGTTCGCAATTCGGCTTATCACATCATCTCCTACAAAGGCGCCACATACTACGCCATTGGAATGGCTCTGGTTCGCATTGTCGGCGCCATATTGCGTGATGAACAAAGCGTGCTCACCGTCTCCACTCTGCTGAACGGAGAATATGATATACAAGATGTATGCCTTGGCGTCCCCTGCGTGGTTGGTCAGGGCGGAGTTTTACAGATTGTACAAGCTCCTTTAAACGAATCAGAACGTGCCGCCTTGCAAGCCTCCGCCCGCACATTGCAAGACGCATATAACCTCCTGAAAAAATCGTAAAAACATACAACCGGCAGGATACCAAGGTGTCAGAAGGTTCCAGTCGGAAAATTTTGGTCCACCCCCCTCAAACAATGGAGAACTCTCATGTCTGAATTTCTCAAACAAGCACAGGAATTATTCCCCTACACCCAAGCCATGCGTCGTGACTTTCATAAACATCCAGAGCTTGGCTTTCGCGAAATTCGTACAGGCGGTATTGTTGCCAAAGAGCTTGAAGCCCTCGGCATCGAAGTGACCAAAGGTGTCGGAAAAACCGGTGTGGTCGGCCTTCTTGAAGGAGCCAAGCCGGGTCCCACCATCCTCCTGCGCTTCGACATGGATGCTCTTCCAATCACCGAAGACACCGGTGCGGAGTATTCCTCTGAGAATCCCGGCGTCATGCATGCCTGCGGACACGATGGACATACTGCCATCGGTCTGACCGTGGCAAAGATCCTCAATGAGCGAAAACAAGAATTGGCGGGTAATATCAAATTTTGCTTCCAGCCTTCCGAAGAAGGTACCAACGGAGAAGAAATTGGAGGTGCGTTGATGATGATGCGCGATGGCGTTCTTGAAAGCCCAAAAGTTGAAAAAACTCTCTCTCTTCACCTTTGGAACGACAAGCCCCTTGGTTGGATCCATGTCGCCGAAGGTCCAGTCATGGCTGGCGCCGACCTCTTTAGCATCAAAATAACCGGCAAAGGTGGTCATGGCGCAGCTCCCGAAACCACCATTGACCCGATCGTTTGCGCAGCCCAAATGGTCACTGCCATTCAAAGCATTGTCGCCAGAAACATCGAACCTCTCAAACCGGCTGTCATCAGCGTCACCACCATTCACTCCGGTACGGCATTCAATATCATCCCGCAAACAGCCGAGCTTGGCGGTACGATCCGCACCTTTGAGCCGGAAGTTCGCAAAAAAGTACATGAACGGCTCGAAACCGTGGTCCGTAATACAGCAACAGCCATGGGGTGCGAAGCGGAACTTATGATCAAACAAGTCACAGCTCCTGTCATCAATAATGGCGCAGTTTCTGAGAGCGTGTTGAAGACAGCCCAGAGTCTCTTCCCACAGTCTGGCATTGAGAACAACCAATACCTCACCATGGGTGCTGAAGATATGGGCTGGATGCAGGAAAA
>JBAIYF010000210.1:0-1883 GCA_037916115.1 Anaerolineales bacterium | reverse complement strand
AGTCCGGCAAGAACCGAAGCAGGCAGGGCAGTAATTCCGATCGCGGCATTGAAGAGTCCATACGCCGTGCCGCGTTGCGCATCGGGGACAATATCCGCAACAAATGCCTTCGCCACGCCTTCTGTCGCAGCATAGTACACGCCATACAAACCGAACAACATCCAGATCTGCCAGCCTGCATTGGCAAGCGCAAAGCCAAGATATACCAACCCATACGCAAGCCAGCCACCAATGATCAATTTACGGCGACCAATCCTGTCTGACCATGCTCCCAGCGGACCCGAAAGAGCCGTGTATATCGCTGTGAAGGTCATCAGCATAAAAAGGGTTTGCAGGACGTTCAAGCCGCGTTCTTGTGCGCGCAAAATGATGAACGAGTCAGATGAATTCCCAAGTGTGAAGAGGACCACAACAACAAGGAATTTCTTGAAACGTGGATCGACCTCTCGCAAAGACAACCGCTTCTTTTCTGCGCCTTTGCCTGTTTCGCCGACCTCAACCGCACCCAACGCCAGAACGATAACAGCCAGCACAGCAGGGATGATACTGAACAGCACCGCGGTCTGGAATGTGGCACGGGTGATGCTCACCGAACCCTTTTGCGTAAGCCAGACGATAAGTGCTGCAATGGCAATGCCGATGAATGCCCCGGCAGTATCGCCAGCGCGATGCAGACCAAATGCAAAACCGCGGTTCTTTTCATCGGTGCTGGCAGCGACCAATGCATCACGCGGTGCGGTGCGAATGCCCTTGCCCACACGGTCGGCAAACCGAACGCCCATCACCCAGCCCCATGAATTGGCAACATATAAAAATGGTTTGGCAACAGCCGAAATGCCATAGCCGATCACAGCCAACCATTTGCGATTGCCAAGCCTATCGGATAGTGACCCCGAATAGACTTTGAGCAGGCTCGCTGTTGTCTCTGCCACGCCGTCGATCAAGCCTATGACTGCAGTCTTCACCCCAAGGACGTTTGAGAGAAACAAAGGGACGAGATAAACGATCATCTCCGAGGAGATATCCATGAAGAACGAGGTGGCGGTGACCACCCAAATGTTCGGATGCAATTTTCGTGTTGACGACTCTTTTTTCATAGTCTTCTTTCTTTTTTACAACGAAATTTGAACCGCCTTCGCCGCCCCGCGACTGATAATACCAGAAGGTTCACTGCCCTTTGACATGTTCGTCGAAGAACAATTGGGTCTTTGCCATAAATACGAACCATGGATCGCCGATGAATGAGTGTCCTTCGCCCCGATAGGCAAATATCTCAGAATCCACACCAGCTTCGAGGAATGCCTCATGCATTTTCTGCGACCATTCCGGCGGCGTGCCCGCAGAGGTCTTGCCGTCCTCGGTGCCATACACAACTTGCACTGGCGCTTCCACGAGGTCAAAATGATAGATGGGAGAAACCGCCTCCAGCATAACCGGATCAGACGTCGCGTCGAAGTAGGAGGCGGTTAAGTCTGCTGGCAAGTCGAGCGGGAGGATGTCGGATGAATTGCAGCCAAAGGTCGCTTCGCCTTCGTATACATCCCCATAACAACCCGGACCCCAGCGCCCGATCACATCGGCAAAGTCGGCGCTGACCGATGAATACAACACGGCAGCATCCACTTTATCACCGACGATGGTAAGCACTTTGGCGGTGATGCCGCCACCCATGCTGTGACCCCACATGCCCATGCGTTCTGTATCCGCTTCGGGAATGGACTCGAGCGCATACATCAAGTTGATCACGTCAATAACCTGACCCGAATAGAACAAGCTCTCGCCCGTATCCGACCCGCCCCAACTTCGATAATCAGATGAAACCGTGAGATAGCCGCGGCGATTGAGAAAATCGGCGGCGCGGTCGGTGCCGTCACCGGAGTAAT
>JBAIYF010000209.1:0-1717 GCA_037916115.1 Anaerolineales bacterium | reverse complement strand
GCCCTGCCACGCCTGCAAGCACTGACAGGCAATACCTGGCTGGCAGTTCTCATTGTCACCTTCGGCTGGGCGTTACAGCACACCGCATTGCCCTTCCTCCCCGATTGGCAGTTTATCCTTTATCGTTTCGTCTCGACGTTGCCCTTCGCCATCATCATCCCCATCTACCTGCGGACGAAACGCCTCACCCCATTCATGATCGCCCACTGGGGCGTGGATATGCTCTCGGTGGTGATCACCAGTTTTGTGTAATCCATCCATGCAAGTAAAATCGATACATATGTAGATGAGAGGAATTCAACAATGGAAAAGATTGACCAAAACACCGCCTTGATCATTATCGACGTTCAAAAAGGTTTTGACGAACCATTCTGGGGCAAAAGGAACAATCCACAAGCCGAAGATAACATCGTCAAATTATTGGACGCGTGGCGCAAGCAAGGGCGCCCTGTCTTCCATGTTCAGCACATGTCCCTCTCTCCAAGGTCACCGTTGAATCCAAATCATCCCGGTAACGCCATCAAAGATGAATTACAACCACGTGAAGGTGAACCGCTGATTCAGAAAAACGTCAACAGCGCCTTCATCGGCACAGATTTGGAACAGCAACTGCGAGAGATTGGATGTAACTCGCTGGTCATCGTCGGTCTCACCACCCCGCACTGTGTCTCCACGACGACGCGCATGGCAGGCAATTTTGGCTTTGAAACCTACCTCGTCTCAGACGCCACCGCCGCCTTCGAACTCACCGACCACAACGGGCGGACATATTCCGCACAAGAGATCCACGATGTTTCCCTGGCAACTTTGAACGGAGAGTTTGCCAAAGTAGTACAGACTGACATGCTGCTAAGATCGCTGGATAGCTGACGATGAACCTTGTCATTCGCCCTGAAACACCGCAAGATATTGCTGCCATTTATCAGGTTAACCAACTGGCATTCGACCGCGGGAATGAAGCGCGCCTGGTTGACTCTTTACGTAATAGCGGAGCAGTAACCCTGTCGCTGGTCGCGCAAATGGACGATGAGATCGTCGGGCATATCCTATTCTCGCCCGTTACAGTTTTAAATAGCGACGGTCAATGGGCTGCTGTCGCGTTGGGTCCCATGGCTGTTTTACCCGCCCATCAAAAACAAGGGATCGGCTCCACATTGATCCGCACCGGGCTGAAGGAACTTCTAGCTCTTGGGCATAATGTTGTCATTGTTCTGGGGCATCCCGAGTATTACCCGCGTTTTGGTTTCAAGCCTTCCAAACCCCTTGGTATTCAGTGGGAAATCAATGTGCCCGAAGAAGTATTCATGGTCGCAGAATTAAGTAAAGGGGCGCTAAACGGCAGGACGGGTATTGTTCGTTATCATTCAGCCTTCAAAGATGTGTAGATGCAATCACCCCATCATCAACTTTGGGCGGTATTGTAGTGCCTCTGCCAAATGCGTGGACTGTATCTCTTCACTCCCCAACAGATCAGCAATTGTGCGTGCCAGTTTCAGGATGCGGTGATAAGCACGCGCCGACAAATTGAGTTGACTCATCGCTGCCCGCATCAAACTCTGACCTTCGGGCTGGAGCGCACAAAATTGCCGTACCTCCCCGATGCGCATGTCGGCGTTGCAAAGGACTTCGGCACTTGGGGAAGCGGACTTTGTAAATCGGGTGTGTTGAATGTCTCTTGCGGTTTGTACACGCTTGCGAATCGACTCGCTGGATTCAC
>JBAIYF010000208.1:0-2023 GCA_037916115.1 Anaerolineales bacterium | reverse complement strand
ACTATACCGGTTATGGTGCAGCCGCGGCGCTTACACTGAATGGTTGGAATAACTTCTTCGGTAACAAATATACCGGGCTGTATTTCGACATTACGGGCAATGTTGTACTGAACCGTGTTGTCTCCTCAAATAATAACAATGCAGGAGGTCCCTTTACTGCCCACGGTATTGAGGGTAAGTCAAGAACTGGTACGATCACCCTCACCTGTGCAAGCCTGAGCGGCAATGAAGGCAAAGGCTACGCCTTCGACGTACCGGTCGGCAAGACGGTCACCTTGACCGGTGTGTACAGCTACGGCAATGGCTTGGCAGATACAAACACAGGCACAAAGGTCGTTTCCCGCGTCTGTACGCTCCCATAAGGCTGTGATAGTAGTTTGAACTTTCGATAAGCAGTTCCCGGTTGACCATCCATAAGCAGATTGGTCAACCGGCGGAAGAAAATACAAAGACCGCCCTCATACGAGGGCGGTCTTTGCTCATCCGGGCATCTTTATATTTACCAGCCCGAAATATATGGCTCCCATTCCTTATTATCAGAAAGGTGTTTGCCAAAAATATACGCCGCATTGGCGGGCGGCTCCTTGGGTATGTGCAGCAGGCGCATATGTGCCTCATCCACTTTGCGCCCGCCCTTGCGGTGATTGCAGCTTGAGCAGGCTGTTACTAGGTTCGTCCAGATCTGTTTTCCCCCCATGTGCCGTGGGATCACATGGTCGATCGTCAGGTTGCCCTCGCGTTTACCGCAATACTGACAGGTATAATTATCACGCCTGAAGACTTCACGGCGTGTCAATTTGACGTGTGGGCGCGGTCTATGGATCTGCGTTTCGAGCCGTATGACCGAAGGACGAGGGATAAGCTGTGATATGGTGCGGATGTGACCGCGTCCATTTGCGATCATGCCGGCTTTTCCCGCAAGGATCAACGTGACCGCACGCCGTGTCGAACAGACGTGGATCGGCTCAAAATTTGCATTGAGCACTAAAACGGGATCGTTCATAATAAGGTTCCGGCAACTCGCGTGATTATACAACCAGAATATTAATTCGTCTTAAAACAGCATGGATATCTCGATACAGGAGAACAAATGAACATTTTGATCGCTGGCGGCTCCGGTCTACTCGGAAAAGCGCTCACTAAATCCCTCGAAGCCGATGGACACAAGGTCTTCATCCTCTCGCGCAACCCCGACAGCGGCAACACCATACAGTGGGATGGCGTCACCACCGAAGGGTGGGGAAACCGCATCAACAACATGGATGTAGTGATTCACCTCGCCGGACGCAGTACTGCCGCCTGGCCCTGGACTGTCGCCAAAAAGAAATCCTTTGAAGACTCCCGCATCCTTCCCGGACTTGCGCTTGCTCAAGCCATTCGGGAGGCGACTCGCCGCCCAAGCCTTTTTGTGCAAGTATCTGGCATCAATCATTACGGTTTACACGGCGCCCTTGCAGATGAATCCACCCCGCCCGGCGAAGATTTCCTCGCCCAACTCACTGTCAAATGGGAAGATGCCACCAAATCCGTCGAAGAACTTGGCGTGCGGCGTATTGTTCTGCGCACCCCGCCCGTCCTTGCCAGGGAAAACATCATCATGACCTTAATTGCTCTGCCTGTGCAGTTATTCTTCGGCGGGACGATAGGTTCCGGCACACAACCCTTCCCGTGGATCCACATCAAAGACTGGGTGGGGGCAACTCGTCACCTCATGGCAAAAGAAAATGCACACGGCGCGTACAACCTCATTGCTCCGTCGCAGACCACGTTATCTGAATTTACAAGGCAACTTGCAAAGATTCTGCGTCGTCCTTATTGGTTTCCTGTCCCTGCTTTTTTGCTGAGGAACGTTTTGGGTGAAATGAGCGTCCTAATTCTCGAAGGTCGTTTTGCCCAGCCCAAACGGTTGATCGAGTCTGGGTACAAGTTCCTGTTCCCGGGTCCGCAAGAGGCGCTTCGAGACCTGTTCAGTTAGTTTAAAGGAGAAAAATATCCATGAAAAAAATAGTCATCTTCTTGTTGG
>JBAIYF010000207.1:0-5592 GCA_037916115.1 Anaerolineales bacterium | reverse complement strand
TGCGCACACCCAATGGTGGACAGTTGCGAGTGGCGGGAATCGACCCTGCCAGCGGGTCTCGTGACCTACGTAATGTGATCGGTGTGCAACTCCAATCAGCAGGGCTGCCGGAAAGCATCACACCGGAAGAAGCCATGAAGTTCTTCTGCGCCTATCACAACACTTCCCTCCGCATGGACCTGCTCGAGCGTCTGGGTTTATCCGAAAAAAGGAAGGCGCAATTTTACGAACTCTCCACCGGGCAGCAGCGCAGGCTGGCACTGGCGCTGGCAGTTGCCCATGATCCGCCGGTATTGTTGCTCGACGAACCCACTGCCGGGCTTGATGTTGCCACCCGAGTAGAACTGCACGACATGATGCGCGAGCTTCAGAAAAAAGGTACAACCATTATCCTCGCCACGCATGACATGGCAGAAGCGGAACAAATGTCTGACCGGGTGGCGATCATGTTGAAAGGCAGGGTGGTCAGCACAGGCACTCCGCTCGAGATCACAGCCACCGGCGCGGGGTTGACCAAAATATCCGTGCGAACCCAGTCTTCCTGCCTGAATTGCAATCATACGGTGTTCCCGGCGATCACCCAGCATCATGTCAACGACGAATACTCCACTTTCTTCAGCACCAATGTGGGGACGTCTGTCGCCGCCATCATTTCCCACATCGAATCCCACGGGGATTCATTGATCGACCTGCGAGTGGAACGCCCGTCACTGGAAGATCGTTTCCTTGAAATCACCAACACAGGAACCAGCAAATGAACGCATTCACTCATCACTTCTCATTCGAGTTTCGATCTGGCATTCGCCACAAACAATTACTCCTGATGAATTACCTGTTCCCTTTGGGTTTCTATCTGATGATGGGTTTCATTATGGCTGAGATCAACCCACCGTTTCGCGACAGCATCATCCCCGCAATGATCGTATTCGGCGTTCTGGCAGCTACACTGCTGGGAATTCCCGATCCGCTTGTCAATGCCCGCGAGAATGGTGTCTTCCGCAGTTACAAGATCAATGGAATCCCCTCCACCTCGATCCTGATCATTCCAGCATTGACCACCACAATGCATATGGCAATCGTCGCGATCATCATTACTGCAACCGGTCAACTTTTATTCGACGCTCCGCTTCCAGTGAACTGGGTAAACTTCATTGTGATCTTTTTCGCGTTGGCGATCGCCTGCACCGGGTTAAGTATCTTGATCGGCGTCATTTCCCCCAATTCACGCATGACCGTTCTATGGTCGCAGGTCATTTTTGTACCATCCATGCTGCTTGGCGGACTGATGATCCCCTACAGCATGCTGCCAGAAGTTGCAGGTAAATTTGCCCAAATTCTGCCCGCTACCCATGCAATGAACGCATATAACGGTCTGGCCATGGGCGGGACGGCTCCATTCTCACCGTGGGGCTCGGTCATCATGCTGACTGCAAGCGGCATCATCGCATTCTGGCTTTCAACATTTCTATTTAGTTGGGACAGCCGTAACACAACCCGGCGGGGTCACCCTTTGCTGGCGCTACTGGTTCTCTTACCCTACGTGATCGGCATCTTTCTGCAATAACAAACTGAGACAAAACATAGCCCCCAACTTCGATATAATTGGGGGCTATGTCTATTCATAAACATCATACATTCGCAGGTCTTTTAGCAGGTCTTACTGCCGCCTCGATCTGGGGCGGCATGTACGTTGTCAGCAAGGTAGTCCTGGAGGTTATCCCTCCGTTCTCGCTGCTCACCATCCGTCTCATCATGGGGGCGATGGTGCTGGGGTTGGTCATTTATTTCCGAGCGCAAAGAACGGGGACGCATATTACCGTTACAAAAGATGCCTTCTGGAAAAGTTTTATGGTGGGATTTGTAGGATATGGCATCTCCCTCGGATTCCAATTCGTGGGCACGAAACTTTCCACCGCCTCAAACGGCTCACTCGTGACCTCAGCCACGCCAGCCTTCGTGCTGCTTTTTGCCCCGTTTCTACTTGGTGAAAAACCCACAATGAGGCGCGTCATCGCTCTGGTCGTTTCTACGCTGGGTGTGTTGGCTGTGATCGACCCACGCAACGCGGAATTATCACCTTCCCTGTTCTGGGGGAATATGAGTCTCATTGCCGCAGCGCTGACGTGGGCGCTCTACTCGGTGTTGGTACGTAAAGTTTCGCAATCGCTGGACTTATTGGTTTCCAGCACCATCATGCTGCTGGGTGGCATCCCTTCAAGCATTGCGTTCTCGGTTTGGGAGTTCAACACGGTGGGCATTGGCGAAATCACGCCGGGTATTATTGGCGGTCTGCTTTTCCTTGGCATTGTTTCAACCGCCATAGCCATGTTCTTGTGGAACTATGCTTTTGCAGAATTGCCCGCCGCCGTTGCATCACTAACGTTCTTTGCTCAGCCAGTGGTCGGTACTTTACTAGGCTGGTTCTTTTTATCTGAGCAGATCACGCCGCTCTTTATTGCTGGCGGTGTGTTGATCGGTATTGGGATTCTGGTCGCTTCGAGGGAGTAAAAGATTTGAAGCGCTGAAACAGGTTTGGGTTAAGAAAGAAGCGGATACAGTTTTGAGAACTGTATCCGCTTTTGATTCCAATCCGTTTTATTTCTTCTCTGCCAGTTTTCGCATCAAAGTGACGGAAGGTTGGCTGGCAACGGTATGAAGCAGTGCCATGTTGGGCGGGCGTTGTTCACCGATGGGATACCCGCAAACAAGCACAACCTGCTGCCCGGGCTGAATGCCGGATTTGAGGAGCACCGCATCGACCTCAGAAAGCATGTCATCCATGGTTTTTGCGTATTTGACGAGGTGCGGATGGACGCCCCAAAGAAATGCAAGTTGGTTGAAGGTTTCGGGTTCGGGTGTGAAAGCAAGAATCTGCTTTGGCGGGCGCGCTTTGGACATGATCCACGCAGAACGTCCACGCATAGTGAAGACTGCAACAGCCTGCGCTTCAGGGTCACTGACAAGAACTTTGGATGCACGCGCCATGGTTGCCACATCGCTATCACCCAAACCGGTTTTTTCGTCATGCGGTGTACCCCACTCTGCAAAGTGGGACTCAGCTTCAGTAACAATGCGAGCCATGATCTCAACGGCAAGGTTGGGATATTCGCCCGAAGCCGTTTCAGCAGAAAGCATCACCGCATCGGTACCATCGAACACGGCATTGGCAACATCAGACGCTTCAGCACGAGTGGGTAAAGGATTTTGGATCATGGACTCCAGCATTTGCGTGGCTGTGATGACGAGTTTGGCGCGGGCGTTGGCGGCACGGATAATCATCTTTTGAAGCGGGGGTACACGCTCCGGCGGAAGCTCCACACCGAGGTCTCCACGGGCAACCATGACGCCGTCCACAACATCGAGAATCTGGTCAAGTTCTTCCAATGCTTCGGGTTTTTCAAGTTTGGCGATCAACATTGGTTCATGTTTACCCGCTGAAAATTCCCGGATGGCAGCACGCACTTCACGAACATCATCTGCACTACGGACGAAGGAAATGGCAACCGCATCCACGCCCTGCGAAATACCAAAGGCAAGGTCGGCTTTGTCCTTTTCGGTAAAGCCAGCAATACGCAGTTTTACGCCTGGGAGGTTGATACCCTTATGCGAGGACAACGTACCGCCAACCAGCACTTTTGCATGCACCACACGCCCCTCTGCTGAAGTAACAAGCAAGGCAAGACGTCCATCATCGAGCAACAGTTTATCGCCCTCGTGAACTGACTCGAACAATTCGCGGAAATCAACAGGGATTAGTTGGCATCCATTTGTTGGCGGCGTATCGTTGGTGGCATATAAACACACCTCCTCACCCACTGAAAGCTGTAAAGGGGTTTCTATTTTTCCCACCCGAATCTTGGGACCCTGCAGGTCTTGTAGAATTCCAACCGGCATATTGAGCCGTTTGGAAACTTCACGAATTCTGGCTACGCGCATCTGATGCTGTTCATGGGTTCCATGAGAGAAATTCAGACGAGCAACATTCATCCCTGCCTTGATGAGCAGTTCAAGCATCTTTTCCGAATCTGACGCGGGTCCGATAGTAGCTACGATCTTGGTTTTACGCATTACGGTTTTCCTATTCAATAATTTATGTAATAAGCACAACTTTATCCAGCTACTTCATGGCTGGTATTATGCAGCCATGAAGTTTACCAGACATTAGTTTTACTTCGCAACTATTATCAAGTTAACAATAAAAAAGACGCGGAGTTACGAAACTCCGCATCTTTTTTATTCGTGCATTCTGTTACAAATAATGCAGTTCCTTCGCCTGCTTTTGCAGGTCTTCGTGAAAGATTGGGTTGGCAATATTGATCAGTGCCTGTGCACGCTGACGAATAGTTTTGCCATAGAGATCAGCGATGCCGTATTCAGTCACAACATAACGGACATGGTTTCGGCTCGTCACTACACCCGCGCCGGGTTTGAGCATGGCAGTGATCTTACTAATTTGAGTGCCATCACGCATGACCGCCGTGCTGGGCAGGGCGATTATAGGAACACCACCCTTGGAGCGTGATGCGCCGTATATGAAGTCCAACTGCCCGCCCACACCACTGTACAACTTCGGTCCGATGCTATCGGCACAAACCTGACCGGTCAAGTCCACTTCGATGGCGGAGTTGACAGCAACCATGCGCTCGTTCTGCGCAATGACAAAAGGATCATTTACATACTCGGTACGGTGCAATTCGATGAGCGGGTTGTCATCCACCCATTGATAGAGACGTTTGGTGCCAAGGATAAAACCTGCAACGATTTTCCCGGGGTGCAAAGTCTTGCGTGCATTGGTCAAAACACCGGCATTGACCAGATCGATTACGCCGTCGGAGAACAATTCAGTGTGAATGCCAAGGTCTCGTTTATCAAACAGATATTTCAAAACCGCGTCGGGGATGCTGCCGATTCCTAACTGCATCGTCGCACCGTCTGGGATCAGGCTGGCAACATGCCCTGCGATCTTTTCCACGATCTGGGCGTCACCCTCCTCCGACATCGCCAGTTCGGGTATGTCATAACTGACCGGGATGATATGGGTCAACCGACTGACATGAATGAACGAGTCGCCTAATGTGCGGGGCATCTTATCGTTCACTTCGGCGATAATCACCTTCGCAGACTCAGCAGCAGACTTCGTCAGCCCGACCTCAACACCGAGACTGCAAAAACCGTGTTCGTCGGGTCGGGAAACATGGATGATCGCCACATCGATCGGCAAAATACCGCGTTTGAAAAGCAAGGGGAACTCGGAAAGCAGTACGGGGGTAAAGTCTGCCCGCCCTTCCTGCACCGCCTTACGGATGTTTGCACTGATGAACATGGAATTCACCCGCAGGTGACCTTCCATGGCAGGGCTGACATAATCAGCGGCACCAACGGTCAATGCCTGGCAGATCTCAACGTCCTTCAAATTAGGAGCATAGTCCACCAGCGCCGCGAGAAGCGTCTTGGGAACAGAAACGTTACCAGTAAGAAAAATGCGGTGACCCGATTGAACTACCTTAACCGCTTCCTGTGCGGTGGTTACCCGGGATTGATAAATGGAAGCCGGATTCATCTACGCCTCCCCGCCGCTCAACCGCACGAGAT
>JBAIYF010000206.1:0-12309 GCA_037916115.1 Anaerolineales bacterium | reverse complement strand
GATAAGCGGTATATAAGGCCAGACTTGAGCTGTCGAGTCCCGCAGCCACATGGATTCGATGTCGCCTGTGATAACAAATGTATCGGGCTTTCCATCGATGGTGGAATGCTGAACGGTGGTATCTAATGTGTTGGGGAAACAATTCTCGAACAGCCAGGCGAGTTTGGGATCGGCGATTGCTTGTGAAACCGTTGCAATGGTATCTTCGACCGCAGGGCTGACAAAGTTTCGTTTTTCAACAGGCGGTCTTTGCGAAATAAATGTACTTGACGTGGAGTGGGATTTATTAGACTGAGACATAACCTTACTTATTTGACTTGCGAAATGTGATTTGTCGCAAGATGCTTGCTCCCATAGGGATTAATTTGGGCAATGATTGGGAATTTGTCGTGATGCTGAGAGTCTCCCACGGATTTTCTGAGTTGAAGGGCTGCTGTTCAATACGCATGTTATTTTCGCCCATGCTGGGGAGATCAAACGAGATTGAAGATTCATCTAGAGAATAATAGAGGTCTCGCAAACCTTCTACTGGGTAGCTCCTGCCTTCTTTGGCTTGACCATTCAACGGTCGGGCAAAGACCAGGGAGCCATAACTTATGAAGAATTCGTCCTTGTGAAATTCATCGAATTTGACCTTGGCTCGAAAATGAAGCACAAGCTTGTCTCCAGCCTGCCATGTTTTGTGGACCTTTATTACGCCATTTTCTTCTTGCCATTTGCCATCGGTTTGCAGCTCAAATCCAATTGCCCAGGCGGGTTTGCGGAAGGCAAGTTCGAATTCAACAGGTTGTGAGACATTAATTAAGAAGGATATGGTCAGGTCAAAAGGATAATTTGTTTGTTCAGTGACATGGACTTTTGCCCCGTTTACTTCGGTGTTCAATTCACAGGCTCCATAGAGCGCACAGAATAACCCCTTGGGTGTGCGCATCCACATGGATTTTACATAATAGGGATAGATCCTCCCAGCGTTGGGGACACAACATACCGCCACGTCTTGATGCGCGGGAGAATATTTATAGCGTGTCTGCGGGTTGCGCGGATCGATCGGGTCATCCGGATGAAGCGGACCGGTCATCGAATAGGAGTTGTCGGTTTTTAAATAGGCGACGGCGCTTTCCTGCGGGTGCCGTGCTCCTTGCCCGGCATTGAATAACAGCCATTCGATGCGGTCTCCCCATTGCGGGTTGCCGGTCTTTTGAAGAAGGTGGGAATACGAATCAAGCAGTTCGTGGATGGAACAATATTCGTATCCGATTTCTGAGGCGTCAGCCAGCCTGCCATTGATATTTTCATCGCCGATTGGGGCTCCGCTGGGCGTCAGACAGAGTTCCAGCTTTTCGAGATAAGCCGACAATGCTTTTTCCAGCAAAGGATTTTCAGATGCATATACGGCTGTTACAAGAGAACGCAGATGTTCGTAAGTATGAACCCCATGGGCTCGGAATCGGTAAGCTGGGTCTGTTAAGTGGATGTAACGTACATCGTCCGCGCTAAGGTTCGCTTCGCTGTATTCTGAGTAAAGCCATAAAGCGTAGTCCATATATTTTTCTTGTGCAGTGAGTTGGTAGAGTCTGTCAAGAATATCTGTAAAAACCAGCCCATGACAAACTCCGGCATAATCATTCTTGACCGTAAACGGATGAGACTGTCTTATTGGGTATGCTTTCATGGTGACATCTACTGCACGGATGACTGCATTTAATGCCGGCGTTTCGCCCGTTGCTTCATAATACCCGAGCAGGACGCGGAACAGGGATGCCTGTGCCCATAGCTCTCCATTTTCACTATTGAAATTGAAGCGCAGATCAGGCGCGTAGATGCCGAGATAGCCATCTGCATCCTGCGTGGAAAGGATGCGCCTGATGTATTCGCGAACTTTTTCAAGGTATACAGAATTTTCAAGGAGTAGCGCGGTTCGTACGAATCCGTCTCTCCAGTTTGATTGCGTTTCGCTGTTCCACCAAAGAAATTGAACTTCCCATTCGGTTTCTTTGGAAATGACTCCCAGGTCTTTAGACTTCGCGGCTTTGGTGAGCCTGTCACTACCGTAGATATCGTCTTTTTGGATCAAATCAGGGACGAGCTCATCAAGATGCCCAACGAAGCCGTGAACCAGGTCACGCTGCATTTGGATTTGTATCCAGCCTGCGGGTTTTATTTCCCCAAAATGTAGCCATTGGCAGGCTTGCGTTTTAATGGATATTTTGTTGTAAGGCGTTGTCATGCCCTGGCTCCGAGCAGAGGATTAAGCGGAAAAAGAACATAGAATCCGCATTCTATTCTTATAAACAAACTCACCCGCGAAATTAAGATTTCGCGGGTGAGCCATTTTGTTACTATTGTTTTTTGCCAATCAGCCCAGCAATTATCAGTACGACACCAATACCTCCAAAGACACCGGAAGCCTGCCCGGCGGTCTGCACGACCATAGCCGGATCAGTGGACTGTGAAGCAATTGCCGACAATCCAAAAAATATACCGGCAGCAACTACCAACAGAAATACCCCGGCGCTTACAAATCTCCAATTTCGTTTTCTCATGTTAAGACTCTCCTTAGTTAATGAAATTATTGTTCAATAATTCTTACGAACTTGTACTCAGCTTTTGCTCCGCTTGGATCCGTGAGTGTAAAAGACTCTGGAAAAACGGGTGTCGGGGTTGGGTTGGGTTCTTCGATTACCTTGAAATTGTCGCAGATCGGCACGCCTTTGTGGATGTATGCCATCCAGCCGCGCTCTGTCAGGTTGATACCGTCCACAGAGGTGACACGTAGCCACTTATCGCCTTTTTTTACTTCGCTGCCGTCTGCAAGGGCTTCCCAGATCTCATCCCCAACGATCAATTGTCCGCGCCCATATGAGGCGACGACGCTGGAAAAGGTGTTGTGATCCGAGCGCATGCGGGTTCCGCTGGTAATGGGGGTCATACTGTATTGGGTCATGAAACTCTCCTGTATTCAACAAGGGTATTTCCAAATTTGGCGATCAAGGTCTGTGGCTGCACCTGTGGGGAAGGGTAGCGTGCCAGGAAATCGGCTTCAGAGCCGTTGAAGTAATTTAGATCTATGTTTAGGCTCTCCACTCCAAAGAGGGTGCCGTCACCGTTATCGGTGAATTGCCAGTAGTCCCACTTCTGCCAGACAGGTGGAATACGCGGCGGGGTGGGGTTGTACCATGCGATCCATAGGGGGTATTGTGCAAAGTATTTCACTCCTGCGGCAAATTCCTGCCAGTAGTAATAACCCGTGTATACCCCAAGTTTTTGATTCGGCATGAGCGTTTTGATGCGCTCCATGAAGTCAAACCAATTGCGCCATCCGCCGTAAGGTCCGCCGTAGCGGTCTTCATAATCACACCACATTTCCATTTCGCCGGGGTCTTTCGACAGGATTTCCACGTATTTTTCAGCTTGTCGTTTTGGATTCACGCGACTGTCGTAAAACCAATACGAACCTCGAATCAGCCCGGCATTTTTGGCGTTTTTCCATGAGGTTTGGAAGACTCTGTCTTCGTAAGTTCCCTGCCCGGCGCGGATAATGACCCCCCGGGTCATGCTCGCCATTTTTGTAAAATTGATCGGTTCCGGGGTGGTTGGGTCGTCCTGCCAAAAGCTGACGTCGGGCAGTTTGAAGTTTGTTAGGAACTGTACACCCTGTGGTTGGATGATGGGTTGGGGTTGGTGGGCTGGCTGCTTTGTCATGAGATTTTGCCCATTATAAAACATCCTTTTGTTAAAACAATAAAGACCTGAAAATTCAAGGTCTTTATTGTTTTTTCGGCATCAGTTGTTCTGCGCACCTTGATTGACCCAGTCGATGATGAGTTGTAATTCTTCGGGGGTCACTTTCGGTCCGCGTTTGGGCATTTCGCCATCGACAATCTCCTGCACAGCGAAGCTGTTAGCAGCATCGCCAGGGATGATAACGGCGCCATTGAATGATCCCGCCATTATGGATTCGTATGTCCGCATATCTAATCCTTCTTTTACAGAGTCAATGCCATGACATTTGATGCATTTGTTGTCAAAGATCGGTTTGACTTGAGCGGCAAAACTAATGTTTGTGGACGCTGCCGCTTCAGTGGCTGCTGCTTCTGTGGCGGGCGCCTCTGTGACAGGTGCCTCGGTAGCTGGGGCTGCTTCGGTGGTGGGAGTCTCCGTCGGCTGGGATACGGTTTCAGTAGCTGGAGCAGGCTCGGGCTCCGTCTGAGCCGGGCTACTTCCGCATGCTGTAAGTATCACGATCAAAAGAGATGCAATTACAGTTAAGGTCAGTTTGTTCATTTGTGTCTCCTCTAAATTAGTGCCCGAATATACAGGAATACGATGAAAAGTAGATGAAGATTTTATGTTTATTCTTACAGGGAGGTGTGTGAGATTTTGCGCAAAGTATGGATGTTCTGTGCGTGGTAAGGTATAATCCAATGGCTTCGCAAGAGGAAATTTTCACTTCAAGGCTGTGTATGACTGTTCCCTTTAAACTTCCCAACGAATACTGGCAAAACCTTCAGGTTACCCCGCAGGACGTAGAAAACTTACATACGATTCTTTTTGAACGCGAAACTCCACTGACCACGCGTGACTTGGTTGGGGAACTGGTTGATTTTCGCATTCGTGCAGAAAAACAGGCAGAGGAGAAAAAGCGCACTGCAGGCGGGCAGACTTTTTTGCCGAAGAATACATATTCGATTGGCGATGAACTTGTCTTTCCGGCACTGGGTTGGAAGCAGGGCAGGGTCTCCGCTGTGCGCGCCGGTTCGAACCCTCAGGTAGGCACATTTGATGTCATTACGGTCGACTTCCATGATCAATCTTCGCGGATGTTTGCGGCTGGGCTGGCTTCTCATGCATTGAACGAAGCTCCCATCGAAACTGTGTCTGACGATGAGATGAGTGCCACGGCAGTGATTCATGAATTTGGACTTGCGCTTGAAAAGAAACTGGAAGCGTCTTTCGCGGCTGATGAGGGATTGGTAAAGATCGCAGGACGCTGGTTCCCACGGGCGTTGCTGGTGGATATCAACCAGGGGCAGTTGAACCTTGTTGAAGCCGTGCTGGATATGGCTGGCGGTGAACCTCTGCAAACGTCGGACTTAATGAAAGATACTGAACTCCCCACCGGAATTAACCCGAAGCTTGTGGAGTTTTCGCTTAACCATGCCCTGCAGGAGGATGACCGTTTTGATGAGGTTGGTCCTGCTGGACAAGTGTTGTGGTGTCTGCGACGCCTCGAACCGGATTTTGTGCGGGAGGTTCCTCCCCAGCTTCGGTACAACGAGTTGGAGCATGACCGCTCCGCGTTGACCCCTGAAATGCTTGCTCTCGAAGCCCAACTTGATGATGAACTGACCGAAGAAGAAGCTGCTGATGCTCGTGAGGATGTTTCTTCCGTAACGATCACGCTGATCTATCCGCATTTGCGCGCCGGCACTCTGCCTGTTTCAAGGCGCACGCGCAAACTTTTCCCCACAGCATATGAGACGCCGCGGGTACGATTTACCTTGGTAGATGGAAAAACCGGGCAACGGA
Organism: Anaerolineales bacterium; assembly: GCA_037916115.1. GTDB lineage: Bacteria > Chloroflexota > Anaerolineae > Anaerolineales > Villigracilaceae > Villigracilis. The sequence goes on along the minus strand of JBAIYF010000206.1, from coordinate 6,780 downwards.
TCCCTGCCTGGGTTGTGCTTGAACATGGATACGTCTTTGGACTGCGTGAATGGTATAAGGCGCATCAACTGATTCCCGGCTCGCTTGTTGAAGTGCGCAAAGGGGAAAAGCCCGGCGAGGTGATCGTTGAAGCCAAACTGCAGCGATCCTCAAAAGACTGGGTGCGTACGGTGATGGTTGGCTCGGATGGCGGCTTTGTCTTTGCCACCCTGAAACAGCCGATCACAGCGGAGTTCAATGACCGTATGGTCGTCCATGTGCCCGATTTCAAAGTACTCGATCCGATCTGGGAAAAGAAACGCTCCTTTGAAGATTTGCTCTTAATGGTGATGCGCGAATTATCCAAATCCAACCCGCAGGGGCATGTCCACGCGCAGGAACTTTACGCTGCTGTTAACCTTGTCCGCCGGGTACCTCCTGCTCCGATCTTCGCCGCCCTGGAAACAAACCCAAGATTTAAGCATGTTGGCGACCTGCACTTCCGCCTGGATGAGGACACCCAATAATGAGCCTGCTAAAACCCACTATAAAGACCCCTTTCCACATCGATTTCGAATGGTGGAAGAAAAATGAGCGGGATTGGCATGTTTTCCTGCGTTCATTTCTTTGCGCAGAACATCAGGAAGCGTTTGCAAATGCTGAAGAAGGTGACCTGCTCGACTGGATTGACCCGCAGACCGCCGAGGTAAAACTGGTGGATGGCGTTCAACATGCTTTGATCAGTCATTGCGCTCAATTGCCCGATTTTGTCAGCCAGCGCACTGCACTGGTGGAAGCTATCTTTCGACTCTTCCTTGCGAACGGCAACATCCCCATGAGCGCCGAAGATCTCAGTGAAAAATTAGGCAAATCTGCCGATACCATCCTGCGTACAATTGCTGGTCCGCGTGTATACAGAGGTTTGCGTCCAATCCTCAGCCAGCCCGAATAGTCGGGTAAAATAAAAATATACGCCCCCGTAGCTCAATGGACAGAGCATCTGCCTTCTAAGCAGAGGGTTGGGAGTTCGATCCTCTCCGGGGGCACTTGGAAAATCCGGCAACCAGAAGGAGTTCATCCCATGCCTACCGTGGTTCGTAAAACACGAGAATCCCTTATGGAGGTTCGGCGGGGCATCCTCCACTCGGTTGGGTGGCATGTCAAATCCAGCGTTTGGGATCCTCCCACCGATGTGTATGAAACCGGGGAAGCCTACATTGTGCGCATGGAAATAGCGGGGATGCGCGAAGAGAACTTCGACGTTGTAGTCCAGAACGATACACTCTATATTACGGGCTTTCGCCCCAATTATCCCGCCCGCCATGCGTATCTTCAAATGGAAATCCGCTCCGGTAAATTTGCAGCAGTGATAGCACTGCCCGGTCCTGTTGATGTTGACACAGCTTCGGCGGAATATCAGGATGGTTTCCTGGTGGTTACCCTTCCAAAGAACAACCTAAACATAAGGTAGCACTGAATGCCTGCACAAAAATGGCAAGCTGGTTTGTATAATTTTCTTCAGATGATGGATGGAACGGATGAGGATTTCACCACCCGTTATATGTCCACCTTCTTTTCCCAATTTCAGAAAAAGGATAATGGCTCGAACGACGCCTCAATAGGGGGCGGCGACGCGAAAGCTTCCCTACCCGATACCTTACCCATCCTGCCGCTGCGTGGTGTGGTGGTCTACCCTAACACTGCCGTCCCGCTGACCGTGGGACAGCCCCGCTCCATCAAACTAGTGGACGATGTGGTAGCCGGCGATAAATTAGTGGGCTTGGTCGCCGCACTTGACCCGGAAAAAGAAACACCCGGTCCGAATGAGTTATATCACATTGGAACCGTTGCAACAGTTCACCGTCTCTTGCGCGCGCCCGATGGCACCGTCCGCCTGCTTGTACAGGGCATGGAACGTTTTCGTCTTGGCGAGTTCATTGAAGAAGAACCTTACCTTCGGGCAAAGATTATCCCTGCACCGGAGATCGAAGAAGAAAACATTGAGACCGCCGCCTTAGCCCGCAATGCCCGCGACCAGTTCCAGGCGATCACCCAGATGATTCCTTCCTTTCCGGAGGAATTGGCGAGTTCCATCCTCTCGCTTGAAGACCCGCTACAAACCGTCTATACCATTGCGAATTTCCAACGAATTGAACTGAAGGATGCCCAAGAGATCCTTGAGATCGATACGGTCTACGAAAAGCTCAAAAAGTTGATCGGCTTACTGGTAAGAGAAGCCGAAGTTTTGCAGATCGGACAAAAGATCCAGAACGAAGCGCGCGGTGAGATCGAAAAGGTCCAACGTGATTATTATCTGCGCGAACAGATGAAAGCCATCCAACGCGAACTGGGGGAACGCGACGAGCAGGCAGTGGAGGTTGAAGAATTCCGCAAAAAGATCGACGAAGCGAAGATGCCCGAAGAAGCAGATAAACAAGCCAAAAGGGAGTTGGATAGGCTCTCCCGCCTTCCTACTGCTGCTGCTGAATACGGAGTCATTCGTACCTATCTCGATACATTGGTATCATTACCGTGGTCGGCAGCTACAGAAGACAACCTGGATATCAAACATGCGCGTGAGGTGCTCAACAAAGACCATTACGGGCTTGAGGATGTGAAAGACCGTATCCTTGAGTTCCTTGCGATTCGCAAACTTCGCCTCGACCGTAAGAATGATAAAAAGGAAGAGTCCGGCGATATGATTCGCCGTGAGCGTGAAGGTGTGATTCTGTGCTTCGTGGGTCCTCCTGGAGTTGGCAAGACTTCTCTTGGACAGTCCATCGCTCGCGCCATGGGACGTAAATTCATCCGCGCATCGCTGGGGGGCATACGGGATGAGGCGGAGATTCGCGGCCATCGCCGTACTTATATCGGCGCCATGCCGGGGCGTATTCTTCAATCCCTGCGCCGGGTGGGGTCGAAAAATCCCGTCTTCATGCTCGATGAAGTGGATAAACTAACCAACGATTTCCACGGCGATCCCTCTTCTGCACTGCTTGAAGTGCTCGACCCGGAGCAGAATGGTGAATTCCGTGACAATTACCTCGAAGTGGCATACGACCTTTCGCAAGTGTTCTTTATTGCCACAGCGAACACCCTTGAATACATCCCTGGTCCTTTGCGTGACCGTATGGAAATGATCTATCTCTCCGGCTATACAGAGTCTGAAAAGACCGCCATTGCAAAGGGATACCTCATCCCGCGCCAGATCCGCGAGAACAGCCTGCGCAAAAGCGAAGTTGCGTTCAAAGATGAATCCTTGAAAATGATCATTCGCCAATATACACGTGAGGCGGGTGTTCGCAATTTGGAACGTAAGATCGGTGCGGTCTGCCGGAAAGTTGGTACGCGCATCGCCGAAGGAAAAAAGAAGAAATACACCATCACTCCCAAATTGGTGGAAGAGTTCCTTGACCATCCCACCTTCCTTGGACCAGAGGAACTCAATAAACGCACCTCCATTCCCGGTGTGGTGCCTGGTCTGGCATGGACATCCTTCGGCGGCGACATCCTGCTGGTCGAAGCTACATCCATGCCGGGCGGACGCGGATTCCAGATTACCGGATCTGTCGGAAATGTCATGCAAGAGTCGGCGCGTGCAGCGCTTTCCTATGTACGCTCCCGTTGCCACTCCTTTGGCATCTCGAACGAGTATTTCGACAAACACGATATCCACATGCATGTCCCAGCTGGTGCCCAGCCAAAGGATGGTCCATCTGCTGGTGTGACGATGGCAACATCGCTCGTTTCGCTCATCACCGGACGCAAGGTTTACCCCCAGATCGGAATGACCGGCGAGATTACCTTGAGAGGGCAGGTTTTGCCGATTGGCGGCGTCAAGGAAAAGGTGCTCGCAGCTCATCGCAGCGGCTTGACAACGGTCATCCTTCCAAAACAAAATGAAAATGACCTTGATGATGTGCCGGATGAAATCCGCAAAACCATGAAATTTGTCTTTGCCGAAACGGTGGAAGATGTGATCAAGGCTGCGCTCGAAACCGCAAAGAAAAAGACCGTCAAAAAGGCGGCAAAATCATCAAAGAAGAAGGCGGATTTACATGGCAAATCCCAAACCAAAAGTTCTGCTCGCCGAAGATGACTACACCATGGTTTCCCTGCTCAAAACGCTTTTGGGCATGGAAGGCTATCAAGTCATTGCGCTCGATAGTGAAGACGATATTGTGAATGCCGTCCGTGTTCAAAAGCCGGATATCCTCCTATTGGATGTTCACCTGTTTGGACAAAATGGATTGGAAATATTAAGAATCATACGTGATTCCCGCGATATTGCAGACACCCGCGTTATTATGTCGTCCGGCGCCAACGTAAGAGAAGAATGCCTGAATGGCGGTGCGAATGGTTTCCTGATGAAACCCTACATGCCCGACGATCTTTTTAAGCAGATGCGTCAAGTTCTTGCTTCATGAATTTTCCTCACCATATCAGAGAGTTCGATTTTGAAACCGATTACAACCGCGTGATCGATCTCTGGCAGACGATCGAAATTGGCATGCATATTGGTCCATCTGATGCGCCCGAAGAGATCAAAAAGAAACTGGAGCGTGACCCCGACCTGTTTCTGGTTTCAGAACTCAATGGTGAGGTCACCGGCACAGTCATTGGCGGTTTTGACGGGCGGCGTGGCATGATCTACCACCTGGCTGTTCACCGCAATTATCGTCGTAAGGGTATTGGGCAGGCGCTTCTTGCAGAGGTGGAAAAACGACTGCAAGCAAAGGGCTGCATAAAATGTTTGCTTCTGGTTGTTGAAAACAATCAAGCTGCCATGCGGTTCTACGAAGAAACCGGCTGGAACCTCGTACCTGAAGACCGCGTCTTTTCAAAAACATTCTCATGACAATACGATTTGGAATCATCACCCTCTCCGACCGTTCTTCACGCGGCGAACGGGAAGACCTATCTGGACCTGCTCTCGCCTCATTCCTCCAAGCCGAGAACTGTTCGGTCTTAAAACAACTCATCCTCCCTGATGATGAATCTGCGTTGCAGCAAACTCTCATCGATTGGTCTGACAGTGGCATAGTGGATGTTATCCTTACTACCGGCAGCACCGGCTTTGCTCCGCGCGATGTTGCCCCCGAAGCAACAAAAGCCGTCATCCAAAAAGAAGCTCCCGGGCTGGCTGAATTGATGCGCTCTGAAAGCCTGAAAAAAACCAGGCATGCAGCGTTATCCCGGGCTGTAGCAGGTATCCGTGGGCGGACTATAATCGTCAACCTGCCGGGCAGCCCTAAAGGTGCAGTTGAAAATCTGGGCTTTATATTTCCTCTGCTGCCCCATGCAGTGCAATTATTGCAAGACGACCCCAACTCTGAAGCCTCTCATTAATAAAAACTGCGCCAGTCCGTTCAAAATTCACAACGACTGGCGCAGTTTGGTTTTGGTATCGAGGAAGGTGTCAGGTGGGTATGAAAAAAGCCACTACTTCATTGACCGTCCGGCTTGCGGATTTCGAACTTCACCACCCGGTCTCCCTGGTTTGTGATCGCGTACATGTTGTTTTGTGAGTCGAAGTCAACGCCCCAGAATCCTCCATCAATATTGTTGATATAGTTGAAATTGGCGTCATACACTTTAACCTCGGAAAAATCCACAATATAGATTCGTCCATACCTGTCAATTTCGATCCCGCGCACACTGCTGAAATCTCCCCCAAATTTGCCGATGAACTCTCCATTTGGCGAGAACTTAAGTACATCCGTATTGAAGGTGCCGCTGAAGTATATATTCCCTTGTGCGTCTGCGCCGATGGCGCCTGTTCCGGGCGTTTCGCCTGTAATTTCCTGAAGGGTTTCGTCTGATATGAAAAGGTCAACTTTGCCGTTCTCATCCAGGCGGGCGATTCCGGAACTTGAACGGGCATACAACTTGTCATCTGCGCCGATCAACAGAGAGTAAATAATGAAGAGATTATCTTCATTTGGGAATTCTCTCAAGCGTTCTCCCTTTTCGTTGAAGACCATAATGCTTCGAAAGCCTGGCACGTAGATCGTACCGTCTTTACTCACACCCATAATATCGTTGTTGAGTCGGTCACCGTCGCTTTCGGTGATCTCCATAACGAAAATCTCATTCCCCTGTGGATCGAACATCTGAATATCTGAACTGTTGTAATTGAACACCAAGATGTTATCTTCTCCATCCACCTGGATTGCGCGGGGGTCTTTCAGCGTGCTGGCTCGAAATGACAGGGTCTCCTTTGCATATGGCTCAGGGATGATCGAATTTTCGCCGGTAAGGAAGGGTATCTCAAAAGGTAATTGGAATTTGAACGCCGTCCATATGGCTGGGATGGCGGATGTCAGTATGGCAAAAAAGATGACAAGACGAATCGCACCGGAAAGACAGGAACCACCTCCAATGCGTATCGTGGGGCGCGGAGTATACACCGGCATAGGCTGGGGGGGAGGCTGATAATTTGGACGTGCGGACGGTGTATTAAGTGCGGCTGTACCTTGCTGTGGGCTGCTGTCATGCATCCCTGCCATGGATTTGACGCTTTCCAAGGCATATTCATGTTTTAACCCGGTGATCTTGCTGTAAACCTTGGCGGCGTCATCCAGCCTGCCTTCTCTGGCTAATTTTGTAACGTCTGAAAGGCTTGTATATTGGGCGAGGGGATCGGGACTCCTCAAAGATTCTGGAACAATAACGGATGCCCCACAGTAAGGGCATTTCAAAGAACTGCCACCTTTGCCGGGATCGAGCGGAGCCCCGCAGGAGGGGCACTTAAAAACTTTAAGGGCTGTGCTGTCCGTCATACTCACCTCTGGGTTGTAA
>JBAIYF010000205.1:0-1976 GCA_037916115.1 Anaerolineales bacterium | reverse complement strand
AATTGTCTTGATGACTTTCAAGATGGGGTCAATGCTTACCCACGGATTTGATGGGCAGAATACAACCGCATCAGCCGAATCAAGCGCCTCACGCACGCCGGGTGCTGGTTCAGCAACATCAGCCCCGTCAAACCTGAAGCCTTTTACTTCCGGCTCACAGCGCCTGTGAACAAAATACTCCTGAAATTCCAATTCACCAGCATCAGTGCCAACCATCGTCCGCACCGGCGAATCAGACATGGGGAGCACTTTGTGTCTTACACCCCAAGCCTCACAGAATTCTCTTGTAACTTGCGATAAGGTCTGCCCTTCTTTTAGTCGTCTTGTCCGCTCGATGTGGGTTGCAAAATCCCTGTCGCCTAATCGGAACCATGCCGGTCCGCCTAGTTTTTCGATGTTCGAGATCGTGTTCCACGATTCGTCCATACGTCCCCAGCCGGTTTCGGGATTGGCCAGCCCGGCAAGGGTATAGCAGACTGTATCGAGGTCGGGGCAAATGCTAAGCCCCAGATGCTCAAAATCGTCCCCTGTATTAACAATGATGGTCAGGTCTTCGGGCGGGAGAACCTGCGCAAGCCCATGTGCGAACTTTGCGCCGCCAACTCCGCCGGCCAATGCTGTGATCTTCAAGGGTCTACACCTGTTTAGTTGATGAATTTTGAAATTTCTTCGACCGGTTTTCTTGCACGGACGTCAGGAATATCCAATGGATACCCTAGCAGGAACATGGCTTGCGGTTCCCATGTTTTGGGAATTTCAAGCGCATGTTGAACGACTTCCTGCGCAAAGACGGGGCTGCATACCCAAACCCCGCCAAGCCCTTCTGCGTGTGCCGCAAGCAGAAACTGCATTCCGGCGTTTGCAACCGATTGGGCGGCTATGATGTACTCCGCTTTTTTACGGCGCGTATCGGGGTATTTGTCCATGTCTGTCATATCCACACATAGAAGAGCTACCACCGGCGCACTTGTGATTCTTTCGTATGAGCGTTTTATCTTTTTTTCAATGTCCTCCGCGGTGAGATTGTCTGTTTCGAGGTCGCGTCTAAATTCATCTGCCATCAAATGTGCGAGGTGCGATTTTGCGCTGGACCCTGTCAGTACGATGAAGCGCCAGGGCTGGCGGTTGTGTGCGGACGGTGCAAAGGTGGCGGTGTGGAGAATCTTTCGGATGACCGAATCAGGCACCGGGTCTGGTTTGAAGCGGCGGACGGAACGGCGGGTTCGCAGGAAGGTGTGGAGGTCAGTTGTGCTGGTCAAAGTTTATCGGTTGTATCTTGAAGATGATGCGCTTTTGCCCCTCGCGGTATTTCCACGGCTTGTCATCGTAACGACGTGAGAGCATGTCGATGTGTTCATCTGCGCCTTCGGTTGTGTAGGAAACGACTTTGCCCTGCATGCCGAGATAGCGGTACGGGTCCTTGGGGTCTTGTATGACCATGGCCACTTCAGGCTGCGATTTCATGTTGCGGTCTTTGAGCCTGCCTTCGTTGGTGTTGATGAGGATGTGCTCGCCGTCGTGGTCGAACCATACCGGTGTGACCTGCGGTTGGCCTTTTTTATTCACAGTTGCAAGGTATAGAAAGGCTTTTGTTTCCGGGGCGAAGAGATCGAGGAATTGTTCAGGAAATGGCATGTGTGACTCCAGTGTTTAGGTGCGGCTCTTTTATATCAAGACAGGATAAGATTCCTGTTAGACGATTTCCCACCGATTTCCCTACCGGAACATATCCATGTTCTTGGGGCGTATGAGATCTCTTAACGAACCTTCTCCCAGCGGATAGGGAAAGCCGCGCACGTGGACGGCAGGTGTGCCTTCCGCGGCCTGCCCCATCACCAGTGAGGCGGCGGCGGCAAGTTCATCTGCCACTCCAACAATGGTGGCTTTGAGGGTGTAGCCAAAAAGGTCCTGCCAGCCGCGCTCGTCGATGAGGGCTGGAATGCCGCTTAAACCGATGCATAAGCCGACTGTGCCGT
>JBAIYF010000204.1:0-6107 GCA_037916115.1 Anaerolineales bacterium | reverse complement strand
AGAATAGTTTTTTTTGAAAAGAACACTGCATCACTCGAAAAGATTTGCTTATGTTATCTTATTTTGCATGAACCTGTTATACGGAAGGGATTGACTTTCTATAATTGTTTTTCAATTCGTTGGTCCGGAACAAACCAGATCACAGCTACTAATGCATAAAGCGCCAACGAAAAATAAGGATTAAGAAATGCCAGTATGATCGCAGCCGAATAGATGCCCAGCGAGATTTTTTCTTTGTTCCCATTCCCAAGAGCTTTTACAAGTGTTGAGTCTTTTCCGTGATTTGCCACCAGGGCAAGGACCATTAAGAAATAGGCAAATGCTGCCATGATCAAAACGAACCCATAACATAACACAGGGATTTTGGCGAAATCGGTTTCTCCCATCCAGCTCGTGACGAAGGGGATCAAAGAAAGCCAAAAGAGCAGGAGAAGATTTGCCCAAAGCACCCTGCCGTTGACGTTTTGGACGACCTGCCATAGGTGGTGGTGATTATTCCAATAAATTCCAAGATATATAAAACTAAGGATGTAACTGATGAATTTGGATGTCAAAGGGGCTAGTGCTGCGAAGTCCGCTTGTGAGGGCGGTCTTAATTCCAATACCATAATAGTGATGATGATGGCGATTACGCCGTCACTGAATGCTTCGAGCCGAGATTTTTGCATGTTGTTTTCCTGTGCTTCAATAGGGTCTGAGAATCTGCTCGAAATTAAAGCTTATTCCCATTAATCTATAACCCGGAATGTTATGAATAGTTCGGTGATTTTGCCATTACCTTTAGGTGATATTCACCACCCAAAGATTGACTACAATTCGGGCGCTTATATTCTTGTCAACTTTAAAATGGAGACACTTGCATGAATAACAAAAGTAAGATCGTTTTATCCCTGGCTTTTTCAGCGCTTTTATTGGCTTCACTGGCATGTAATGCTGCTAAGGCCCCTGTTGCGGATGAAGGTACGGCTGCACCAGAAGTTGTGGATTCTGCCCCCAGTGCAGAACCGGCAGCCACAAACGAGCCCGAAGCGGCTGTTGTGGAATCAGGATATGAAGGTAATTGGACGGGGACAAACTCAGACGACAGCGAGATCGTTTTTGAAGTGACAGAAAGACAGATTACATCGGTCACGATCAATTATCAGGCAGATAATAATGGTTGTACATTTAGCGGCGCTGTTAGCATGGGAATTGACCCATCCCCGATCAGCGGAGATAGTTTCTCGGCAACTTTCACGGCCCCAAACGATTATGTTTACACCTTTGCTGGCAGTTTTACCTCTGATACCGAAGCCAACGGGACGATCTTGGTGAAAAGCCCTGCCTCTGGGATGTGCGGCGAATTTGAAGAAGAACTCACCTGGAGCGCTTCAAAGGGTTCTGCCTCCGAAACTGACTCTGGCAGCACGGAAGATAGCAGTGGATCATCCGATACGGATGAAATTGCGGTGGTGACTGAATTCTTCGATGCCGTCAACACAGGTGACCTCGACTCCGCGCTTGCCATGGTGGATGAAAACGTGATGTTCAGTTTTGGCGCAGGTGCCACTCAATTTGGACGTGACAACCTTGAAGCTTTTCTATCTTCTTCAAACGTGACGTATCAGATTTCTGATACCGAGTCCTTTGGCAGTGGTATGGCTCAATTCACTGCCACGGTAAGCGATGGTACGACCTATTCATTCTGTACTGTGCTTTTGCAAGGCGATAAGATCGTCTCGATATCCCTTCAGCCGTAAAAATAATTTCTTAATATCCATACAGTCCCTGTCTTATTTGCAGGGACTGTATTATTTCCTCCATTTTGAAAACCTGTAAACCCTTTTATAATGGACATAGTTCGATCAAACTAAATTAGTGAGAGTATACGCTTCCATGACCAGTCCACTCATCGAATGTATTCCCAACTTTTCAGACGCGCGCCGACCCGAAGTGATCGACAGTATTGTCGCAGCTATTCAATCGGTTAGCGATGTAAAACTCCTCGACCGTTCCTCAGACCTCGACCATAACCGCACCGTGCTGACCTTCGCCGGTTCGCCTGCCGGAGTGGAAGAAGCCGCCTTCCGCGCCATCGAAGCAGCATCCAAGTTGATAGACCTCGACGAGCACAGCGGCGAACATCCACGCATTGGTGCAACCGACGTAGTTCCCTTTGTTCCGCTCAGCGGCGCGACGATGGAAGATTGCATTGCGATTGCCAAACGCCTCGGCGAGCGCGTTGGCAAGGATCTCAATATCCCTGTCTATCTTTACGAAGCTGCCGCCACGCGTCCTGAGCGTACCAACCTTGAAAACATCCGCAAGGGACAATATGAAGGCTTGAAGACCGAGATCGAAAGACCCGAACGCCAGCCCGATTTTGGTCCTAGCAAACTTCCCAAGGCGGGCGCAACCGTTATTGGTGCACGCAACCCACTGATCGCCTTCAACGTCTATCTCACCACCGACGATGTCAGCATCGCCAAAAAGATCGCCAAGGCTGTACGTCAGTCTTCGGGCGGTCTGCGTTATGTCAAAGGGCTCGGTTTGCTTGTGGAAGGTCGAGCGCAGGTTTCGATGAACCTCACCAACTTCCGCGAAACGCCCATTGCCCGCGTGGTTGAATTCATCCGCCGTGAAGCCGAACGATATGGTGTGGGCATTCATCACAGCGAGCTGGTCGGTTTAATTCCGCAGGAAGCGCTTGTGGATGCCGCGGTTTGGTACACCCAGTTGGATGCTTTCTCTCCCGAACAGATTCTTGAATCCAGACTTTTCTCTTCTCCCACCGCGGATACCGCCTCTTCCTCCGCCGGTAACGGACCCTCTTTCATTGAAGAGTTAGCCGCGCCGACGCCGACTCCCGGCGGCGGTTCTGCCGGAGCCTATGCTGGTGCGATGGGCGCAGCCCTCGTTGCGATGGTGGCAGGTGTGACCATTGGTAAAAAGAAATACGCCGAGGTCGAAGCCGAAATGCAAGCCATCCGTGTGGTGGCAGAAAATTTACGCAAAGAACTCACTCAGGCAGTCGATGATGACGCTTCATCTTTTGAAGTATTAATGGCGAAATTCAAACTGCCGAAGGACACAGAGGAACAAAAGTCTGCCCGTGAAGCTGCCATTACTCAAGCAACTCTCAATGCGGCTCATATTCCATTGCATGTCGCAGAACACGCCATTAAAGTGATGGAGTTGGCTCTCAAGTGTGCCAGAAGTGGTTTGCAAAGCGCCATTAGTGATGCAGCCTCGGGGTTTGCCATGGCGCGCGCTTCTTTGACCGCGGCAGCGTATAACGTGCGTATCAACATTAACTCGCTGGAAGATAAATCTCTTGGAGAGCGTATGTTAGACGAGCTGGGAGAGTTGGAATCAGCGGCGGATAAACTTGAAGGGGAGATGCAAACTGTGATGAAAGAGCGAGGCGGGATCTAAATCCCGCCTTTTTTGTAGCTGTGAAAGGTGGGTATTGTATAATGTGATTATGCTTCCGCCAAACATCTATTACAGTGCGGTTCTAATGGCGGCAGGAGTTTCCTGCCTTGTTGTAGCGGTAGTTATTTGGTTCATGCGGCGTGAGGCGGCAGGCGGGAGAACACTGACCATCTTCCTGCTTGGGCTAAGTTGGTGGGACATTACATACTCGATCTTCTGGATGGATTTTCCAGGACCTACCCCTTATTTTTGGCTGGACGTGACCCTTGTGGGGGCGTTCGTGGTACCAACCGCCTTTCTTGTGTTCACGCTGGAATATTCCAACCTGCAGCGCTTTTTACAGCGCCCCATCATCCTTGCATTAATGATCGAACCGGTTTTAGCTTTTATTCTACAATGGACAGATCCCTGGCATAATCTGTTCTTTGGTGGAAAACGCGCATTGAATACCACTATGATCCTGGATGCGGGTCCTGTATCATGGGCGAACGTCTATTATTCCTACCTCATCATTCTGATCGCGGTTTTAGTGCTTGTCTCCACATTCATTCGTTCAAAGGGTGTGTATCGGATGCATTCCGCATTGATCCTTACAGCAGTAATCCTGCCGTGGATCGTCCATATTGCTTTTATGTCTACCGGTGCATTGATCCCCAATGCGGATATTACCCCGTTCATTTTTTCCTTTACGGCATTGATGATCGCCTGGGGATTGATCCGTTACCATCTGCTGGATATCGTACCTATTGCCCGTAGTGTGCTGATTGAGAATATGAGTGAGGGCGTTATTGTTTTGGATGGGCAAAACCGAGTTGTGGATTTGAATCCTGTTGCAAGGAGTGTGCTTCCGGCAGATTTTTCCATTGGAGAGCCGGTTGAAAAGGCGTTTGCCCGCTGGTCGGGGTTTGTTTCGCCTTTCTTTGATGCGGAAACAGCCAGTGCGGAAGTTGTGATTGAGGATACGTATTTGGACTTGCGGATCTCGCCGTTGCGAGATAACCAAAAGCGCATGGTAGGCAAGCTGGTAGTCTGGCGAGATATTACTGAACTAAAAAACAGCCAATTAAAGTTGGAAAAACTTGCCACCACCGATGTGCTCACACTTGCGTATAACCGTCGTCATTTTATGGAGTTGGCGGAATCTCACCTGCGTGCTGCGCGGCGTTATGGGCACCCGCTTTCACTATTGTTGATGGATTTAGACGACTTCAAGAATATCAATGATGAATTGGGTCATCAAACGGGCGATGCGGCGCTTGCTGAATTTTCAAAGCGAATTGCCGAGGGCATTCGGGATATTGATATTTTTGGCAGGTTGGGTGGGGAGGAGTTTGCCCTGTTGATGCCGGATACAGACATTGAGAAGGCTTTACAGGCAGCTGAACGGCTGCGTCTTTCGGTTGAAAAAGATATGTTGACCCGGGAGGGAAGGGAATTCATGCTTACCAGCAGTTTTGGTTTGACGGGATTTGAAGGCGGGAACGATAATCTGAATGCCATGTTGCGCAGGGCAGACCACGCCCTGTATGCGGCAAAACGAGCCGGCAGGAACCGCGTAGTAGCGTGGAATAAGGGTATTGAGGGGAATGTTGCCCAACCCATTTAAGTTGACCATTCCTCACAGCTTGTGTATAATGCCGGAACACAAAAGCATAGATGGGAACGAGTAAATTTGCTTAGTTGCCAGCGAGTTCGCATTTTGGTGTGAGGCGAATCTTCGAAGCAAATTGAAAATCCTCCCGGAGCTGCAAACAGAAACCAGCATCCAACTGCTGAAAGTAAGTGAGCCGAAGTTGTTCTTCGTTATCAGGACAGGGCGATGGTTGTCGCCCAATGAGCGTCCATCTTCGGATGGAAATCAGAGTGGTACCGCGTGAGCCTTGCTCTCGTCTCTGTATGAGATGAGAGTTTTTTATTTAATTATCACCGTCATTGCGAGCGCGGAGCGTGAAGCAGTCTCATGACTAGACCAGGAGATTGCTTCGTCGGGAAGAGCGCCCTCCTCGCAATGACGAAGAGGAGAAAAAATGTTCAAAGCAGTCAATCCCAAACTCGACGTTGTCTCGATGGAAGATGGTGTCCTTAAGTTCTGGACAAAGCAGGAGATCTTCAAGAAGACCATCGAACAACGTCAGGGCAAGCCCGAGTATGTCTTTTACGAAGGTCCGCCCACCGCAAATGGACGCCCCGGCGTGCATCACGTCCTCGCGCGTGCGTTCAAAGATATGTTCCCGCGTTATAAGATCATGCGCGGCTATCACGTTTCGCGCCGTGGCGGCTGGGATACGCATGGTCTTCCGGTGGAGATCGAAGTGGAGAAGCAGCTTGGCTTCACCAACAAACAACAGATCGAAGAATACGGCATCGACAAGTTCAATGAACTGTGCAAAAAGTCCGTCTTCAACTACATCCAGGAATGGGAGAAGCTGACCGACCGCATCGCCTTCTGGGTGGATTTGGACACTGCCTACGTGACCTACACCAACGACTACATCGAGTCGGTTTGGTGGATCTTGAAAAATTTCTGGGAGAAGGACCTGCTCTTCAAGGGCTACAAGATCGTGCCGTATTGCCCACGCTGTGGCACGCCTCTCTCTGACCATGAAGTAGCTCTTGGTTACGAAGATGCCACCGACCCTTCGGTCTTTGTGCGCTTCCCATTGGTGGATAAGCCCGACACTTCCTTCCTAGTG
>JBAIYF010000203.1:0-2031 GCA_037916115.1 Anaerolineales bacterium | reverse complement strand
CGGACTTCGCGTGTTTGGCGGTAAATTATTATTTACTCATGAAATTTTTCGCCAGCGGATCTGCCGTGCGATGTGGAATGAGATGTGCGATATGCGGGAACGGCTCGCTCATATGCGGGAAGCTCGTCGCCAGCATGAACTGATTTTGGAATTCCGGGTCGGTGGGCAATTCAAAGCGCTCCACCTTGCGAGTGACCGCGTCGATCTCGTTACGCTTCTCCACGTTCAGCAGCGCACTTCGGGCACCATCGCCCGCGGCATTCCCAACCGCATACACATTATCCAGCTCACAATCGGGGATCAACCCGATCAGCATGGCTTTTTCTTTATCAATGTAACTTCCAAAGCCGCCAGCGAGGATGATTTTATCAGGGCTTTGTAAATCCATTCGCTTTAATAATGTCCGTGCCGCGGTGAAGAGTGCTGCCTTTGCCAATTGGATTTGACGGACATCCTGCTGTGTAATGGGGATGTCTCGCCCGATGGAGGTTTCTTCCTTCCAGGCAATGACATACTCCCAGCCGGACTCTCCCTGACGGACGCGCTTCGTCTCTAAGTTTTTCTTGAACTTGCCCCGAGAGTCGACGATCCCCGCCCGGAACAATTCTGCCACTGAGTCGATGATCGCCGAGCCGCAGATGCCTTTGACGTGCCCGATGAACTCCGCATGGTCTGTGTTCCAACCTTCCACACCAATGACCTTGTACTTCGGTTCAAGGGTCGTTTCATCAATATGGACGCGTTCCATCGCGCCCGGGGCAGCCCGCATGCCATACTCCACATGTGCGCCTTCGAGTGCCGGTCCCGTCGGCGTGGACGTACACACCAACCGTTTGCGATTGCCCAAGACCAACTCCGCGTTGGTGCCGACGTCGATCAATAGCCAGTTCTCATCCTGCTTGTGTGGTTCCTCCGCGAGGATGACCGCGCTGGTATCCGCGCCGACGAATGAAGCGATGGTGGGCAGGATGTGAATATTGCCGGAGGGATTGATGTGCAAACCCAGCTCTCTCGCCTTGATATCCACGGATTTGTGAATGGTTGGCACGAACGGAGCCAGCCCCAAGTCTTTGGGGTGCAGGTTGAGCAAAACATGGTGCATGGTGGAATTACCCACCAATACCATCTCATGGATTTCATCCAGTTTTATTCCGTCATTGCGAGGGCGATTTTGCTCTTTGCCCGAAGCAATCTCCTCGTTCGTGTGGGATTGCTTCGCTGTCGCTCGCAATGACATATTGGCGGTTTTTACCGCTTGCTTGAGTAACTTGTTCAACGTACTGATGATGGCTTTGTGCAATTTTTCCAAGCCATCGGGCTGATCGATCGCATACTGAATGCGGGACATCACATCTTCGCCGTACACGATCTGCGGATTCATTTCGGATTCAGAAGCAACTACTTCACCGGTGCGTAAATTACAAAGATACAACGCCACCGTGGTCGAGCCGATGTCCACCGCTGCGCCGTAGCTGTCTTCGTGATAGCCCGCTTGAACAGCGATGACTTCCTTATCGTTGCGCACGGTGACGGTCACATTCCATTTTGCTTCGCGTAACGTTTTGGCGAGAGTTCGCAGACAGGCGTAATCGATCTCAAAGTCATACCAGCGTGGAAGTTTCTCTTCACCGCCGCGCACTAGTCCCATCGACGTTTCCAAGCCCTTGGCAAGGCGTTCCCAATCTGCAACGGGGCGCTCCAGCGTGGGCGGACTCATCGAAACCAGGTATTTGCGAATCGCAGGCTTGACCTCGATCTCACGGTTGCTGGCGCTCTTGCGGACGATCTGCTTATTGCCGCGGCTTTCTTCCGGCACGTTGATGAGCACATCGCCGCAGATCTTCGCCTGACACGAGAGGCGGACCTGTCCGATCTCCCAACCTTTGTCTTTCAACAGCTTGGGGCGGCGTTCAAGATAGGCGCGTTCTTCGGTGCCGACGGGGGAGAGGTTCTCCTGACTCGACTCGATGTTGTACTTCTCGAAGCGCCCGGCTTCCACAAGAACCATGCACTTGCCACAGGTGGCATTCT
>JBAIYF010000202.1:0-4174 GCA_037916115.1 Anaerolineales bacterium | reverse complement strand
ACCCGTTGCACGAAGAGTCGAACGAGGTCTGGTTGATGCGCCTTACACGTGTGAAGGACTCGCTGACCGATTTCTACTTTGCCTCGAATCTGCCTTACTCGGAGTTTGAAGACCTTGTCCGGCAGGTGCTGGCTGAGCGCGGCAATATCGACTCAGACTTTGTCTGGGTCAACCCCGAACTGGCGCCGCAGGAACTGCTTTTTGAGCAGGCAGAGATGATCGAAAAAATGGACGATGCCGACAGGGAGAAGTACGAAGCGCGGCTGCAAGCCATCATCGCGGTATTGATCCGTACCATGATCAGCGACCAGTTGAAATATATAAAGATCGCGCGTCAGTGGTTCACAGTGGAAGACCTGCGCGAGATCAACCGACGCAAGATCGGCGGCGGCAAGATCGGCGGCAAGGCGGCTGGTATGCTGCTTGCCATGCGCATCCTCAAAGAGACTGCGCCACCTTCGATCCGTGAGCGTTTCCGTTTGCCGGTTTCTTATTATCTCGGTTCCGATGTGTACTACAACTTCATGTCTTTGAACGATCTGGGCGGGTGGAATGGACAGAAGTACAAAACAGAAGATCAAATGCGTGCAGATTATTCAACCTTGCGCGAGGAGTTCCATCGGGGTAAATTCCCGCCTGAAGTTATCGAAAGCCTTGATCGTGTCTTGCTGGAGGCGGATACCCGCCCGCTCATTGTGCGATCCTCCAGTTTGCTGGAGGATAATTTTGGTACATCTTTTGCTGGTAAATACGAGAGCATCTTTCTGCCTAATCAAGGCACGCACGAAGAACGCCTGAATGCGTTGACGAATGCCATTGCACGTATTTACTCCAGTGTTATGAATCCGGATGTGTTGATCTACCGTCATACCAAGGAGTTGGCAGATTACGATGAACGCATCGGCATCCTGATCCAGATCGTGGAAGGCGAACAGGTTGGTCGTTATTATTTTCCTCATGCTGCTGGCGTGGCGTTCAGCCGGAATCTTTACCGTTGGTCGCCACAGATCAAACAAGACGAAGGCTTTTTGCGCCTGGTATGTGGTTTGGGTACGCGCGCCGTGGATATGCTCGCCGATGATTATCCGCGTCTGGTGGCGCTCAGTCATCCGCGTTTGCATTCCACATCAGATGTCCGCACGATCAAACGTTATTCCCAGCAAAATCTCGACGTCATCGATCTTGAGGCGAATGCGTTTGCTACCATACCTGTACATGAAGCGCTCAACTCCGATTATGATCCACTGCGTTATATTGCACAGGTGGAACAGGATGGTTACCTGGCGCCGATCCGTTCACGCCTTGATGGGACCAATCAACTGGTGCTCACCTTCGACGGACTGCTTGCCCGAACGCCTTTTTCAAAATCCATGCGTGCTGCATTGACGCTGCTCGAAACGCATTACGGATCCCCTGTCGATACAGAATTCGCTGTACAGATCCTGAACCCTGATGGACAGCCCGATGTGAGAATCACACTGCTGCAATGCCGCCCGCAAAGCCACATGCACGAAACCAATGATGTTCAAATTCCCAGCGACCTTGAAACGGAAGATATTATCTTCTCGTCACATACCATGGTTCCGCAAGGCGTTGTGGAAAATATTCGGTATGTTCTTTTTGTTCCATCCGAAGGATATTTCAGCCTCGAGACGCAAGCAGAACGTACGCAATTGGAACGCGCGATTGGGCATCTCAACTCCGCGTTGAAAGACCACACATATATTGCCGTCGGTCCGGGGCGCTGGGGCACATCCACGCCAGATTTGGGAGTACATGTGGCGTACAGTGATATTTACAATTCCCGTGCGTTGGTTGAACTTGCTGGTGAGGAAGTGGGTGCATCACCTGAACCCTCCTTTGGCACACATTTCTTTCAAGATCTGATGGAAGCGAATATTTATCCGCTGGGTGTGTTTCTTGATGATGAGCAAACCATCTTCCAGCGCAATTTTTTCCGTTCCACCCCCAACCGTGTGTCCGAATTCATCACGATCGAAAATCCACGCGTTCTCGCTGCATTGAAGTTGATCGACGTACAAGACTTCCGCGCTGGCAGCCGCATGAACCTCGTCATGGATGCAAATAAAAGCCGTGCTGTTGCATTTCTTACTCAAGATAAAGTAGAGGCAGAAGAAGAGAACGCATCACCCGGTCCGGCACCATCTGATTTGGAATAATAAAAATGGGCGACTCATCATCGCCCATTTTCTTTACCTTAATAAAAAGAACATTTGTTCTATTTTGTTTGCGCCTCAATTCCGACCTGTTGCCTGCCCTGTCTCTTCAACCTGACTCTGCACCGGGAAGCGTTTCGTCCATGCCAGCCATGCGATGAACGCGGCCATTCCAATCCATGCGGTGGGTGCAGCAAGTGTTCCACCAAATGCCATGTCAAAACCGGGCTTGAGAAACAACACAGGCAAACCAGCAACGGCATTGACCGAGCCATGTGCCAGTGCTGCCACCCATGGACTTTTTGTGTTGAGATACATCCATGAAATGATGCTTCCAAGCAATACACAAAAAACGATCATCATAAAAACGCCCAGCACAGGATATCCCGGATAGTTATGTCCCTGCATGATGGCGGGAGCATGCCAAACACCCCAAATGATTCCGCTCAACAATACGGCTTTCCATTGACCAAGCGGTAATAACTTTGGCAATAAATATCCACGCCAACCGAGTTCTTCACCCATGGTGAAAATCACATTGATCAGCGCTCCGATCGTGAGTGCTTGAATGCTTTGTGAAATGATCACCACCATCACTGGCACCTCACTTCCGCCTGGTGTTGATGCAAGTAGTTCGCGAACCATCGTGAAGTTCATATCCATTTGGGCGATACCAAAGAGTAGTGTAAAAGCCCACCCAAGAAGAGTTAATACCGGTGGCAGGAGCCATGCCCACAGGTAAAAACGTTTGGGTCCCAGCGTATTCAATCGGAAACTGCTGAACGGTTTCTTCTCAATAACCAACGTTGTGATGATCGCAGCAATGCCGGGACCCCACATGGCAAGTGCCCATAATCCCTGAAGCGAAAGCTGTTTTGTGGTTGCGTCCATGTCTCTAAATGCAAGTGGAAGAGTGAATAGTATCCATGAAAATATGAAGGAGATGGAGAGATACCAATTGATTGATTTTTTATCTAACATGTTTTTTCTCCGTTTATTTATTGAAGTTGGGCATGGAGCGTTTGCGGATTGTGTCTCGAGTTAAAGGACGTTTGGCAACGATGGTTACTTTGCTGCTGTTCTCTGGCGTGTAAACGTGAGTTACTTCCCAGCCGTCCATACCCCATTCGTTTAGTGTCAATTCTATGGTTTCGTCCTTGGTTCCAAAAATGCCGCCAATGGTTTGAACACGATATTCCCATTTGGGCAATTCATTGCTGTTCATTGTTTTATCCTTTCGTTTCACGTGAAACACGGGCGGACTTTATGTCCGCCTGTGTTGATTAGGCATGAGATTCTCTCTGATATAGAACGTACGAATAGACCATCAGAAAGAATGCTGACCCCAGTAATGGCACCAAGGTTAACCACATGGCAGTCATGCCTCCAAAAAAGCTTCCAACGATGGATAAAACTCCTGACGCCATAAACAGGATCGAACCAAGCTGATGCGTCTTATCCCAAACGGTGTCGCTGGAGAGCGTCCATGGGGTGCGTATCCCAATAAAGAAGTTGCGCTTTGCCTGCTTCAGCATATACCCAATGAAGATGAACAGGATGCCCATGAATGGCAGCATGGCGCCGCTCATACGAAATTCGATGCCGAGGTTCCAGGCTAATGTTAGCCCGTGAATGTAGAGCATGAAGGCTGTGATGAGCAGGATGAACAGATTGAACACGCCGCGGAATTTCTCAATGTTCGCCTTGAGCGGGTCGATGTTCGGGAGGATCAGGAAGAGCGCGAAAATCACCAGGGTGATCAGCGGCATCATCCAGACTCCCAATGCCTTTGACATGTAACCATCGACTTGATCGTTCGCGTTCCAGTGTGATGCCATTTGTTCAGGGAGTTGATTCCATAACGCTGCGCCTGCAATGACTGCAACTGTGATTAGCGCTAGTACGAGAATGGAGGTGGTTCGGGTTGTCATTTTGTCTTCCTTTCTGTTTCACGTGAAACGTCAGTCTTTCTTGGGTATATTATTTTGAGCGAGGGA
>JBAIYF010000201.1:0-5324 GCA_037916115.1 Anaerolineales bacterium | reverse complement strand
GTTCTCGATGGTGGTTGTGATAGGGAAGAGGTCAAGTCGTTTCATAGTCGTTGGCTGTTTTGACGCGGTCTTTGCCTTGTTGTTTTGCGCGCAGGGCGGCATTATCTGCAACGATGAGGAGTTCGTTGGAAGTGCTGGCGTCTTGCGGATAGGTGGCGATGCCGATACTGAGGGTGTACCCGGGTTGGATGTCTTTTTCGAATTTCTTTTCAGGCGCGCCGGTATGGACTCCCTGGCGCAGGCGTTGGGCAAAATTAACTGCGGCTGTCTGGTCGCAATTTGTCATGATGACGGCGAATTCGTCGCCACCGTAGCGAGCGGCAATATCATATTTTCGCAGGTTGAGTTTGATGATATCGGCGACTGCTCTTAAGCGTGCATCGCCCGCTGGGTGACCCCATTGGTCGTTGTATTCTTTGAAGTAGTCAATGTCGAAGATGATCAGAGAGAGTGGAGAGTGAACACGTTGGGCACGCTCCATTTCTGCAACGAGAGCGTGTTCGAACACATGCCGGTTCGACAGACCGGTAACAGCGTCGGTGGTTGCCATTTTCTTAAGCGCGGTGTGCAGCCGGGCGTTATCCACTGCCACGGCAAGCGGACCTGTGATCGAAGTCAATAGTTCAACATCGAAATCTGTCAACTGGTTTATTTCTGTTGATTCGACGTTCAGGATCCCCAGCACATTATCATCTTTTAATAAGGGTACGCATATTTCGCTCATGATCCGATGATCGGCTTTCAGGAAGACATTCTCCTTGCGGGAATCCCGAATGAACTGAACATCTTTTGTGCGGGTGCATCTGCCTGCAACGCCCTGGCTGATGTGTATCTTTTTGATGGAAAGTTCCTCCGGGTAGCCCACTTGTGCGTTCAGGTGGAGGTACTCTTCCTCCAAAAGGTATATGCTGACATGGGTATACCCGAATATTTCCTGCAAACTTTCAACCACAGTACTGCTGATGGTTTGCAGGTCGAGCGAACGGGCGACAAGTTTTGAGATGTTCTGGATGGCGGCAATGGTTCGCAGGTCTTTTTGAGTCTGGGCAAACAAGGATGCCCTTTGCAGAGATTCGGATATTTGACTCGCAAGGGTTTCCAGTGTTTTTACGTCCAGTTGGTTGAAGGCGTTCAACTGGAAACTTTCGACATAAAGCACTCCATACAAATCTCCCCGCTTCATGATGGGTATGCATATGGCGGAACCAGACCGTGTGCTGGTGGAAAAGTAATGCGGGTCTTTGGATACATTTCCTGATATATAGGTCTTTTGTATGCTGGCGGTATATCCAATTATGCCTTTGCCAAACTCCTGAAGGTAGCCAGGGCGATAGCCAAAATCTTCGGTGCCAGAGATGACTGTGACCTTGAGTTTATGGTCGGGCGTGACCACGGAGATTGCAGTTTCGGGATACCCAAAAACCTGTGTAATGGAATCCACCGCGCGCTGGAGGATTTCATCCTCGTCAAAACTGTTGGCGATCAGCCTGCCGGTCTCTTCCAGCAGAGATAGGTGCTGTGAACGCAGTTTCTCAGTTTGGAGCAGTTTTTGTTCCTTTGTTATGTCGTGGAGGATGATTACATACCCTAGGGGATTATCTTTATTCGTACCAATGGGGATGATGCGTGCATCCAGGAATTGAGGATTTTCACTCGTTCCACGCTCGAAGACCGCATTTGAATTTGGAGTGTCCCAAAGTTGCCTAAGAGTGTTGAGCTCAGGCAGGGCAGAAAAGACCGAGTAGGGTTCTTCGATCTTTTTCATGTTCAGAAGCTTTCTTGCCGCCAGGTTGAGGTCTGTCACCTCTTTTTGGCTGTTTAAGATGATAATGGCATCCTGAAGGTGCTCCATGACCAGGGGGGCTGCCAATGGGAACAGGTTTGTGGTGCCGAAGCGGAAAAATCCAAATGCGATCAGCGGAGCTGATAGTATGAACGATAATGGAGTGGGGTCAAGTTTATTGCCTGCATAAATAAATAGGAAAAGTATATTTACAGTAAAGGTCAACAAGGTGCCTGTCAGTACAACTCCCGTCTTGACGCGCATAACCTTTTCGCTTTTTAGATAAGTAATAAGGTATGCCCCGATCCCGGCTGTGATCAATCCATAGGCAATCCCAGTGAAAACCCAAAAAAGCGCCCCGTATTCAGTTTGAAGCGGAGCTACACCCTGCTCTGTAGACAGGGTGAGCGATCTCCAAATCAGTTGGTGATATTCGTTGGTTGTGCCGAGAATGAAGGCAATTACCCCCGGAATGATGAGAAACCCCAACTTTATATGTTTTGACCACCACGATTGAAATCCGGTATAGCGCAGGGAATACCAAAGCCAGAACGGCGGCGAAAGTGACATGCCCAGATAAAGCATTTTTCGGGCGACTATCTTTACTGTCAGATCGGAATGAACGATCTCAAGAAAATAAAAGCCCGCCCATATAGACATGGTGAGCATCAGAGCGCCAAGGCTCAGTGCGCCGGGCAATTGCCAATTGATAAATGCACGGAGGCTGATTCCAACCGCGATAAATAAGAGTACACCCAGAACGATAAGATATATCGATGTGATACTTTCCATCAGGGATCAGTCATCGAAGAACAGTGCCCGCCAGACCTCCCAATTTTGCATGGGGGTGGCAGTGGGGATGGGGGTTTCGATAATGATCGGCGCACTGCCCGGCATTTCCACAGGGATGACGGGTTGATCACCTTCCTGCATGTAGTGACCATCTGTCCGCGCCCAATCCACTACCGCTTCGGTAGAGGCGGCGTACGCCACCTGGGTCTGAAGCACCACTTGTGTCTGCATCGCCTGGGTGGCAAAGGCGCGTATTTCATCGCGCTGTTTGTTGAGGCGGTTTAATTCCTCCAGGCGGGAATTGAACTCGATCACAAAAAGGATAAGAATAAAGATGCCGGCAAATACGGCAACTCGCCTGAAGTTAATGGTGAGCGATTGCATGACATTATCTTAACCTTATTCGCCTGCATTGGCAAACCCTCATTTGTGGTAAAATCTTGCCCCGCGGGTCGTTGTACCCTTCGATCCGACATCCAAATTGCCAGAAAGGGCTTAAACCATGAAAGTATTACTTATCAAAGACGTTTACAAACTCGGGCGCGCCGGAGACATTAAAAAGGTCGCCGATGGTTATGGACGCAACTTCCTCCTGCCGCAGGGGCTTGCCGTGCTTGCTTCTGCAGGCGCTCTCAAACAGGTTGAGAAGATCAAGTCTCAGGCGGAAATCCGCCGCAGTGCCCAGAATAATGAATTGAAGGGCGTTTCCGACCAGATCCAGGGTGTTACCCTGATCTTCCCCGCCAAAGCCGGCGAAACCGGAAAACTCTACGGCTCCATCACCACTGGTGACATTGCCGCCGCCCTCACCGAAAAGATCCGCTTCGAAGTCAAACGCCAGCAGGTGGATACCCAACCCATCCGCACACTGGGTGAATTCACCGCCCATGTGCGCCTCACGATGGATCTCGTACCGGAGATCAAGATCATTGTTCACCGCGAAGGCGAAAGCCCCGAAACAGTGACTGGTCACAATGAAGAAGCCGAAGCACCCAAAGCAGAAGAAACCCCGGCACCGGCTGCTGAATAAGTAAAATAGGGAATAACTCAATCACATCACCGGCGAAAAGTCGGTGATGTTTTGTAATACAATACCCCCATGCAAGAAACCATTGGTCAACGCCTGAAACGCGAACGCGAAGCGCGTTATCTCACCGTCGAAAAAGCGGCGGCAGAAACGCGCATCCGCAAAGTGTTCATTCAAGCCCTCGAAGCAGATGACTTCTCCGTCATGCCGTCTGCGGCGCAGGGGCGCGGCTTTTTGCGCAACTATGCCGAATACCTCGGGCTGGATGTTGACCAACTCGTAGCCGAACTTCAACGCAATCCGATCGGACCTGCCGAAGAAGTGAGCGGACCGCTTCCGCAGGTGAACCTTGCCGAGACGGAATTGCCCCCGCTTACAGAAACACAGGATAAAGAGCCCGCGCCTCCTCTTTGGACCCGATTCCTGAGTCGCAAACCCAAGCCTGAATCTACACCGGAAGATAATCCTGCACTCGCAGACGTGGAGAAGATTCTTGCGGCAGAAGCTGAAGAGGCATCAGCCGAGGCACAGCCTGATGGTGAGGGGCAGGCTGAGTTCAAGGAAGAGGCTCAGCAAAGCTTGTGGGGCAGGGTTACTGCATGGTTCAGTGTCAAACTTCAAAAGCAGGATGCACCCGCAGTGGTTGTCCCCTCTCTCGAAGTGGAGCAAAACATATCTACGTCTGCGAAGCCTGAAAAACCCGCAGACATTATCATGGCGGAGATCGGCATGATGCTGCGCGAGCGGCGCGAGTTGATCAGCCTGACCGTGGATGAAGTGGAACGGCACACTCATTTGCGCGCCGTCTTTGTGAAGGCATTGGAGGAAGGTGCGTTCGATAAACTACCCTCCACCGTGCAGACGCGCGGCATGCTCTCGAACTACGCAAGTTTTCTCGATCTTGATGTGGATGCTGTGTTGCTGCGCTATGCTGATGCGTTGCAAGCCCGCCACCAGGAAAAATATGCCCAAACTCCGCGCGATAAAATTCAGACACAGGTCACCACTTCCATGCCGGTGCTGCGCACGTTCATTGCGGGTGACCTTTTATTTGGTATTGTGATGATCGTTGTGATCTTGGGGCTGGCGGTTTGGGGTGTGGGGCGTGTGATCAGTTTGCAGAACGCAGAGGCGCAGCCGACAGCGCCTGCGATTGTGGATGTTCTCGGCGCAGATACTTTGTCAACACCTTCGCCTGAATCGACGTTTGTGGCGGTGGATGAACCAGCAATTGTGGTTGCTGGTGGCGAAGGGGAAGGTGAGACGTTGACTCCTGAAGCTGGGGGAGAAGGCTCCATGGCAAATGTGGCAGTGAATATTTTTGCGTTGGAACGTGTCTTTGTGCGTGTTTCTATAGACGGCGAGATTGCCTTTGAAGGGCGCATGTCGCCGCGGGAGAGTAAGTTGTTCGAGGCGGATGATCAGGTGGTTGTGTTGACAGGGGACGGTTCTTCTCTGCGTATCACCTATAATGGTCAGGACCTTGGTCTGATGGGTGGTCCGGGTGAAGTGGTGAATCGGGTGTATCTTATTACCGGTGTGGCGACGCCCACTGCCACCATTCCGCCGACTGTGACAAATACGCCGCTGGCTACGCCCACATCTACGCCGACAGTTACACCCACGTTCACACCGTCGGGTCAATAGTTTCAGATAGTAGAGGAAATATAACGTGTCTAAAAATACTTTTCATTTGGTTTCATTGGGTTGTTCCAAAAATAC
>JBAIYF010000200.1:0-10285 GCA_037916115.1 Anaerolineales bacterium | reverse complement strand
ATCCGCCGCGAAACGACCGTGATCGGGTTGCTTTTCCTTGAAAGCACCGGCGGTTCTCAGGCAGATATTGACTTTTTGACCCGCCTTACCGATCATGCCGCCATCGCCATCTCGAACGCCCAACTGTACAGCGAAGTCCAGCGGGCGAACCTGGCAAAGAGCGACTTCGTCTCTTTTGTGGCGCACGAACTCAAGAACCCCATGACCTCCATCAAAGGGTATACCGAGTTGCTGGCAAGTGGCGCAGTCGGGCAGATCACCGATATGCAGAAGAACTTCCTCTCAACGATCAAATCCAACGTTGAGCGCATGTCTACATTGGTGACCGACCTGAACGATAATTCCAAGATCGAAGCGGGACGCTTACGCCTTGAATTCAAGGCGTCTCCCGTTCCCGAACTTGTGGATGATGTGATCCGTACCTTTACCCGCCAGTTGGATGATAAGAAACAAACCCTCGAAGTGCTCATCCCACCCGGGTTGCCCTCCATGTGGGCAGACCGCATTCGTGTGGCGCAAGTGCTTACCAACCTTGTCAGCAATGCTTTCAAATACACGCCTGAGGGCGGAGCAATACAAGTGGGGGTGGAAGCTACTCAAAATCAATGGGACTCGGATGGCGCGCCGCAAGTTATTCATCTTTGGGTAACAGACAGCGGTATTGGTATGACCCCTGAAGACCAGAAAAAGATCTTCCAAAAGTTCTTCCGCTCCGATGACCCCAAGGCGCGTGAAGCGCCGGGCACAGGGCTTGGTTTGAACATTACCAAAAGCCTTGTGGAAATGCAGGGCGGCAAGATCTGGTTTGAAAGTGAATATCGAAAAGGCACCACCTTCCACTTTACAGTTCCGGTGGCAGAAGGATAACGGCATACCATGGCAATCATTGCTTCTGTAGGGAGTGCACAGGCGCTGGATGGACGCGAAGCGGGGCTGCAGGCTACGCATCAGGCATTGAACCGCCTCGGAGCGAACGTGCCCGGGCTTGCGGTGATCATTTCTTCTCATCAATACCAGCCGCGTGAAGTGTTAAACGGTGTTTCCAGTTTGCTTGGTGATACGCCTTTGCTGGGATTCAGCTCACCTGCGGGTCTTACCGTCAATGGGCAGCATCCGCACTCGGTGGTTGTTGCCCTACTCGCCGGAGATTTTCAGACCGAAACTCTCTGGCTTCCTGGTTACGCACAGTCTGGACGGGAAACTGCCGCCAAGATAGACCAGTACGCCTCCGCCCGGGTGGAGCGCCAGTCTGTCCTCTTTTTTGCCGATGGCTTCAATGGTGATGCCGAACAGTTCTGTAACGGACTTCCCACGGCATTGGATGTGGTCGGCGGGCTTTCCAGCGGAGACCTTCATACCGGCAACACCTATCAGATCGTTGGCAGTCAGACCGGTTCAGGCGGGATGGGTGCAGCTTTTTTGCGTGGCGGGTTGACTATTGGGGTTGGCGCCGACCACGGCTGGGACCCTGTGGGAAACCAGTTTCGCATCACACGTTCGCGTGGCTTCTGGCTGCGCACATTGGATGGTCGTCCTGCTTCTGAAGCGTATGCCAGCCTCTTTGGGTACCCCGCGCGTGATTGGGCGTTTCCCCCGTTGAGTTACCTCGCACGTCTTTATCCGCTTGGCATGGACCAAAGTGATGAAATGGTCGTGCGTGCCCCGATCCGCGTGGAAGCGGACGGCAGCTTCCGCATGAATGCTGTGATCCGCGATGGTGTAGATGCCTTTCTGCTTGTTGGTAGCCGCGCCTCTTGTGAACGTGCTGCAAAAACTGCCGCCCAGCAAGCCCTGCTCAAACTTGGGGATGCAAAACCCCGCCTCGCACTTGTGCTTGTAGATGTTGCCTGGCAAATGCTCCTCAAAGCCCACCCCGGCGCCGAAATCGCTGCTGTGCAGGAGATCCTTGGCGAATCCGTACCGATCGCAGGGGGGTACACACTGGGTCAGGTCTTTACTCCAAATGATGAGACCAAACCCAAATTTCTCAACCAACACATTGTCGTCATTGTTTTTGGCGAACCCAAGGAATAGAAAATCGCAGGCTTGCCTGCGATTTTTCGTGTAGACATCGCACTAGGGGGAATCATCCTTACAACCTTGCAAGAAAGGTTTCTTCTCCCCATTTTGAATTGTATACTTGGCATGACATTGAGGCTGGGTATGACCAGAAAAAAGACACCTACACAACAACCGAACAAAGAACAAAAAACCGAACAAGAAATCCATGCAGGGGACTCAAGTATTGCTGTGGGCGGCTCTGTGACCGACAGCGCCATCATCCACGGGCAGACCATTATTCTTGCAAACCGCTTCTGGCAAGACCTCACGCCGGAGCTTCCCCCAGAAACCATCAAACAAGCCACGGCTGCCTACCTTGCCTACCTGACAGACCGGCATTACTACCTCAACCTCAAAGGTATGGGTGTATCAGACCGCATACCCCTGCGCTTGAAATTGCTGGATCTGTACGTCCCGCTCAAGGCGCGCATGGAACTCCCCGAAGGCGAGACTTGGAAGCGCGACCTGAGCATTGCCGGGCGTGAAGTTTCAGAATATAACGAACCACTTCACTTTGGCGACCCAGTGCCTCTGCTGAATGTCTTGAAAAACAATTCCGGTGTCATTATTCTCGGAGACCCGGGAGCGGGGAAGACCACCTTTGTAAAATATCTTGCGGTGAGGCTCGCCCGAGGCGAAGGCGTGAAAATGGGACTGAGCGATTACCTGCCTATTCTGCTTCCGCTTGCGGCATTTGCCAACGCCCTTCAACAAAAAGATATCCGCCTTGATGAATTCATAGCCGAATACTTCATGCTGCTGATCGGCTCCACCCTGCCCATTGGGCAGATGCTGGGGGAGGCGCTCAAAGCCGGGCGCGCGCTCATCCTGTTGGATGGTCTCGATGAAGTACGCGATATCAACTTGCGCAACACCGTCGTTGAGCGGGTGGTGGACTTTTACTCCTTCCACCGCCATCAGGGCAACAAATTTGTGCTGACCAGCCGTGTGGTGGGGTATCGCGCCGTGCGTCCCTCTGCTGAAGATCTGGCGGAATGTACCATTGTCGATTTTGAAGATGATGAGATCGAGAAATTTGTTGAACGCTGGACTTCTGCCCTGGAAAAACAGGCACAGGGATATACCTCTGTTGCAAAGTCAGATGCGGAAACGGATCGGCGCGAATTGCTGGATGCGATCCAGCACAATGCTGGTGTGCGGCAACTGGCATCCACACCACTGCTGTTGACCATTCTTGCTTTAATGAAACGCCAGGGTGTGACCTTACCCGAACGCCGCGTTCAACTGTATGACCAATACGTGACCACCCTGCTTTCAACATGGAACCGCGCCCGAAGCCTGACCGGACGCGCACCCGGACGCGACATCGACGAGATTCAAACCATCCGTATCCTTGCGCCGCTGGCGTTGTGGATGCACGAGGTCAGCCCGGGGGTGGGGTTGGTGGGGCGCGAGGATATGCGCCGTAAACTGGAGGAACTCTTCGATGAGCGTGGCGATGTTTCGCCACATCAGGCAGCGCGCCAATTTATGCTGGATGTCCGTGAACATGCTGCCCTGTTGCTCGAACGCGGACCCAGTGAATATGGTTTTATTCACCTTACATTTGAAGAATATCTTGCTGCGGTTGCCCTTGCGTTGATGGGTCAGGGCGACTCCGCACCGATCATTGAAACCCTTTCTCGTCATGTAGGTGAACAAGCCTGGCGCGAAGTGACCTTGTTAACCATTGGCTACCTTGGCATTCGGCAGCAGCTGCCCCGAATTGCAGGGCAGGTGGTGGATGCGTTCGTGGAGCAAAAACCTGGTCCGCCGGGGGAGGCTGTGGTGTTGGCAGGCGATGCCGTGCTGGATACATCACCCAATGGTGTACCGAATCCCACACGTGAACGTGTGATCGATGCTCTGGTCGAGACCATGCAGGGCAATGAGATCCGTCCGGAACTGCGCCGTAGGGCGGGGTTACTGTTGGGCAGGCTTGGCTGGCGCCCGGGAGACCTGGATCGGTTTGTGGAAATCCCCAATGGTGAGTATCAAGCCGGAGTTCGGAAAGAGGCGAAAGAGATTCCTCACTCGTATTTTGTTGCGAAATATCCGGTTACCAACATTCAGTTCGCCCGTTTTGTGAAAGAAGATGGGTACCTAAACCGCGAGTTTTGGAGCGAGCTGGGTTGGGAATGGCGCACGGGCAAATACGATCAACGCACTATGGAAGCTGTAGAGCGCGACTGGTTGGATCACCGCCCGGCAGCTAAAAGGAATATGCCGTATTACTGGCACAACATTGAGCTGGGAAATCCGATCGTTCCTGTGGTGGGAGTGTGCTGGTACGAAGCCGAAGCCTATTGCAATTGGCTTTCAAGAAAGATCGTAGCCGTGCCCGAAGGGTACACAGTACGACTTTTGAGCAGTGATGAATGGGAACGCGCCTCGCGCGGCACGGATGGACGTGAATACCCTTGGGGCGAAGGGTTCGATAAGACCGCTGCCAACACATGGGATAGTGACCCAACCGGCGCCGGGGTGGGGGGAACAACCGCAGTTTCGACCTTTAAGCAGGGTGTTAGCCCAGCCGAGGCATGGGATATGAGCGGTAATGTTTGGGAATGGACCCGCTCATGGTATGATGACGACAAGAAATACCGCATTGTGCGCGGCGGTTCCTGGATCGGTTATCAGTGGTTTGCGCGCTCCCATTTTTGCAACTGGTCTACCCCGCTCATGTTCAATGACGATCTTGGTTTCCGTGTGGCGATCGCGCCAAAGGAAATGTAGGAGAACATTATGGCTGAAAAAAAGAAGACAAGCGGCATCAGTGCCGGCAACGGCAGCGTGGTCGTTGGCGGCAATGTCAGCGGCAGTAATATTGTGGTGGGCAATAATAACGTGGTCAACAACCAGACCGCCCAACTTCAATCCCGTTTTGAGATCATCTTCCGCGCGGTGGAGGAGAGCAGTTCACTCGCACCCGCCGAAAAGCAGGATGTGAAAGCCGAACTGCAGGAAGTTCAAACGGCGCTTACCGAACCCGAACCCGATGAAACCTTCATAGCGCGTCGTTTTCGCAACATCAAACGCATGGCGCCCGAGATCGTGGAAGTGGCATTCGAAACGCTCAAGAACCCCATCAGCGGTGTGGCAGAGGTTATCAAACGCATTGCAAAAAAGGCAACAGAAGAAGCAAATTCATAAGGGTACAATCACTGGCGGATACACTCCGCCAGTTTTTCTTTAAGGACGAAAAAATGAAACGCAAACTTTTCCTCGCTTTTGTATTAATTCTCTCCGCATGCGCCATCCCCGTGGATGCGCCGCCGGATCCGACTCCCATTCTGCCTGTATCTTCGCCCCAACCCTCTCTTACGCTGACAGTTCCATCCGCCACCCCCGTCATCATTCCCGCACTCCCCACAGAAATATCCTTGAACGATATTCCCGCCCTGCTTTCATCCATGCCGGAACATACAGATGCAAACATGTGCCAGGACACCCGTTCTCTGCAACTGCTGGTGGACCTGCAAACTGCGATCAAAAATCGTGACGGCGAACGGCTGTCCTTGTTGGTCAGCCCGTCCACGGGCGTGGGTGTGACCTATATTCGCGGCGGCAATGTCATCACCTATTTCGACAACATTAGATTCATCTTCGAAACCACCTACGAAGCAGATTGGGGTTTGGGCGCTGGCAGCGGTGCACCGGTCATCGGACCATTCCATGAGATCGTCCTGCCCTCATTGGACACGGTCTTTTCGTCCAACTCACTTGTAACCTGCAACCAATTGAAAACAGGCGGTGCCACCTATACTCCCGAATTTCCCTACAACGGCATGGACTTCTACTCTGTCCATTTCCCCGGCACCGACCAATACAGCGGTATGGACTGGGAAACATGGGCTGTGGGCATGGTACGGCAAGAGGGCAAACCCATGTTGGCTGCGCTCGTCCACTTTGCGTGGGAGCCATAATCTGTATCTCATGTAAGAATCCCTGCCCTGTGTTATTCTAAAACCTGTTATTGCAACTTTTTGCAATAAGGAGATTCTATGTCCTGTGCCGATGAGTATGCCCCGCAGTTGCGTGCCCGTGGATATCGCATGACCCCGCAGCGGTTGGCGATCCTGCATGTTTTGCATCATAGTGGGGAGCATCTTTCCCCGGCAAAGGTGTACGAAAAGGCGCTGGTTGAACTTCCCAGCCTCACCGAAACGACGGTGTACCGCACATTGGAATTCCTTGCTGAAAATGGGCTGGTCCATCCGGCGCACATGGGCAGCGGTCATCTTGTTTATCAGATCGCAGGACACGACCATCATCACCTGAAATGCCGGGTGTGTGGCAGTGAAATGGAAGTGGAGCATGCCCTGCTCACTGATCTATATAAAAAGCTTGAACGAACAAGTGGTTATCATCTGACGGATAGCCACCTTACTTTTTTCGGTGTATGTCCCGATTGTCAATAAGGAGATTTAAATTTATGTATGCCCCTGTTCCTCTTCATATACCGGATGGCTTTCTGAGCCTCGTGGTATCCATTATTTGCTGGGTACTCACCATTGTCATTCTTAGCGTTGCTGTCTCCAGGACCAACAAGGCATTGGGCGAGAAACAAATTCCGCTCATGGGCGTGATGGCGGCATTCATCTTCGCCGCACAGATGATCAACTTCCCTGTGGCGGGTGGAACCTCCGGACACTTGCTGGGCGGGGTGCTGGCTTCGGTCATCCTCGGGCCCTGGGCAGGGATGCTCGTGATGACGGCGGTCATTGCTCTGCAAGCCATTCTGTTTCAGGATGGCGGTTTGCTCGTGATGGGGGCGAACATCCTCAACATGGGGCTGGTCACTGCCGCCATCGGCTATGGACTGTACCGCTCGGTTTCAGGTCGCTCCAAGACGGTCAGACTTGCGGTGATCGGTGTGGCTTCGTGGCTTTCCGTAATGGCAGGAGCTTTATTCACCGCACTGCAGCTTTGGCTGAGTGGAACTTCGCAACTTACGATCGTCATTCCGGCTATGCTGGGTGTGCATGCCCTGATCGGGCTTGGAGAGGCGTTGATCACGGTGGCGGCGATCTCTTTCATTATGCAAACCCGCCCCGACCTGCTTGGCGAAGGTTCCGAGTCCGCCAGCGGCGGGCGCGGATGGATCGTTGCCGGGGGCATCGTAACCCTGCTGGTCGTGTTGATCTCTCCCTTCGCGTCCGCCGACCCCGACGGTTTGGAGCGTGTTGCAGAAGACCTGGGCTTTCTTGGAACAGGACAATCCGCTCCGTTCGCGGTCATTCCCGATTACACCATTCCATTTTTAGGACAAACTTCTTTCTCGACCATCCTTGCAGGTTTGGTCGGCATTGTAGTTGTGGCGGCTATCGTTATGCTCATTGGGCGCGGCATGAAAGCCAAATCGTAGAGCCGCCATGCACTTCGATGCTTTTGACCGTTACCACGAACATGACAGTTTTTTGCACCGCCTCGACCCGCGCGTGAAGGCGGTGGTGACCATTGTCTTTATCTTGTCCAACGCCCTGCTACCGGATGGTGCATGGATCGCTTTTCTAACGGCGTGGCTGTTCCTGCTTCTGTCAAATCACCTCTCAAAACTAGGGTTGGGATATACCCTCAAGCGTTCCATTGTTGCCCTGCCGTTTGCGTTGATCGCGATTACAGTTTTGTTTTCCATTCCTGGCAACCCGCTCACCTCTTTCCGCTTTATCGTATGGGACTTTACCATTACGGATGCTGGACTTCTGCGCTTTGTGAGTATTCTCATCCGTTCATGGCTTTCGGTGCAGATGGCGATCCTGTTGGTGGCAGTGACACGCTTCCCGGATCTCATCCATGCGCTGGAGCATTTGCGCGTGCCGTCGGTGCTGACGACCATTATCGCCTTTCTGTACCGCTATCTCTTTGTGCTGACGGATGAGGTCTTTCGTCTGATTCGGGCAAGGGAAAGCCGTTCGGCGGCTGTGACAGGCACAAGGTCGGGTGGAGGCGTTTTCTGGCGTGCGAAAGTGGCTGGAAATATGGCGGGTCAATTATTCCTGCGCAGTTACGAGCGCAGTGACCGCATCTATAATGCGATGATCGCGCGTGGTTATGCCGGTCATCTTTATACGTTGAATCCGCATGAAATGAAGGCGCGCGATTATTATGTGACCGCCTTCGCGCTGTTGATGATCTTTGTGATGCAAATTATTGGAAGGTTCTAATGCCGATTACACATATTCAAAATAGTTTCAAAGCCCCGGAGTGTGATGGGGATATCCTTGCGGTGAACGATCTGCATTTTTCATACCCTGACGGGCACTCAGCGTTGCATGGTGTTTCGCTGAAGTTGTGTGAGGGTGATAAGGTTGCGCTGGTAGGACCGAACGGTGCGGGCAAATCCACGTTGATGCTGCACCTGAATGGGATCTTGGGCGGCAAGGGCGAAGTGGAAATTGCGGGTATGCGCCTCACAAAGGAAAACCTGCCTGCTATTCGCGCCATGGTGGGACTCGTGTTCCAGAACCCGGACGACCAGCTTTTCTCTCCGACGGTGTTCGAGGATGTGGCATTTGGTCCGTTGCATATGGGCTTGCCCGAAGATGAAGTCCGTGCGCGGGTGGATGCTGCCCTTGAAGCTGTGAATATGACCGCATACCGTGACCGCCTCTCGCATCATCTCAGTGTGGGTGAGAAGAAGCGTATAGCCATTGCTACGGTCCTTTCGATGAACCCAAGTGTATTGATTTTGGATGAGCCCTCCGCCGGGCTGGACCCGCGTGCCCGCCGGACGCTGATCAACTTGCTGCGCGACTTGCCGATCACCATGCTCGTTTCCACCCATGATATGAAGATGGTTGAGGAACTCTTTCCGCGCACGGTTGTAATGGACGAAGGCAAAGTGGTTGCCGATGGCTTGACCATGGATATTTTGCAAGATGAAGCTTTATTGAATGCGCATGGGCTGGAGAAGCCGTAAATTCTTATTTGTTTTCGCCTAGTGACCGGATAACTAAAACAAAAGAGCGCCCCTGAGAAATCAGGGGCGCTTTTACTTTACCAATTACCAATCACTTACAGCCCGGCAGCCTTCTTCAAAGCCGCAGCCTTGTCGGTATTCTCCCAAGGGAGCTGGACATCGTCACGTCCAAAGTG
This sequence comes from Anaerolineales bacterium, assembly GCA_037916115.1. GTDB lineage: Bacteria > Chloroflexota > Anaerolineae > Anaerolineales > Villigracilaceae > Villigracilis. The sequence continues at coordinate 1,126 of JBAIYF010000200.1, read as the reverse complement.
ACCATACGCAGCGGTCTGGCGGTAGATCGGCTTGCGCAGACCGAGGTCGCGGATGATCGCGCCGGGGCGCAGATCGAAAGTTTCAGCGATCAATGCGGCGATCTTGGCATCTTCGATCTTGGCAGTGCCGAAGGTTTCCACGTTCACAGAGAGCGGCTTGGCAACACCGATGGCATACGCCACCTGTACTTCCACGCGGTCAGCCAGCCCGGCAGCAACGACGTTCTTCGCCACATAGCGGGCGGCGTACGCAGCGGAGCGGTCCACCTTCGTGGGGTCTTTCCCAGAGAAGGCGCCGCCGCCATGACGACCCATGCCGCCGTAGGTATCCACGATGATCTTGCGTCCGGTCAGACCGGCATCGCCCATCGGACCACCGACTACGAAGCGCCCGGTCGGGTTAACGTAGATCTTCAGGTCGCCGTCCACCAATTCCTTGGGCAGGACGGGGTTGATGATGTGTTCGATGACACCCTTGCGGATATCTTCCTGTGAAACTTCAGGCGAGTGCTGGGTCGAAATGAGCACAGTGTCGATGCGCTTCGGCTTGCCATAGGCATATTCCACGGTTACCTGACTCTTGGCATCCGGGCGCAGCCAGGAGAGTGTTCCATTCTTGCGGACTTCACTCTGGCGGCGGGAGAGCTTGTGAGCGAGGTAAATTGGCAGGGGCATCAAGGTGGGGGTTTCGTTACAAGCATAACCAAACATCATGCCCTGATCGCCCGCGCCAACCGCTTCCAATTCAGCTTCGGTCATCTCGCCAGCCTTCGCCTCGAGAGCCTTATCCACACCCATGGCAATGTCGCCAGACTGTTTGGCGATCGCAACCAACACGCCGCAGGAAGAGCCGTCGAAGCCCTTGTCGCTCGAGTCGTAGCCGATCTCATTCACCACCTTGCGGACGAGTTCATCATAGTTGAACGTCGCATTGGTGGTGATCTCACCGAGCAGCATCACATAGCCGGTCTTCACAGCGGTTTCGCAAGCCACGCGCGAGCGCGGGTCCTGTTCAAGACAGGCATCCAAAATGGCATCAGAGACCTGATCACAGATCTTGTCGGGGTGTCCTTCCGTCACAGACTCTGATGTGAACATCAGGCTGGGGGAGGTCATAAAAGTATTG
>JBAIYF010000199.1:0-5266 GCA_037916115.1 Anaerolineales bacterium | reverse complement strand
AAATGGGAATCTCATATTCACGGGCGGTATCCAGCACGATCTTGAGGTCTTTCAATTGCATGTGCGCCTTGAAGCCGGGAGTACGGTTCCCGTCGAACAGGCGCGGCGGTTTCACATCCAGCGTCCAGCATTGGGCGGCACCGCCTTTGATGGCTTCGACCACTTTCTTGGGGTCTACGCCTGCTTTCTTGGCAAAGACCAGCAGTTCGCCCATTGCCACCATTTGCGCGGCGACCATGATCTGGTTAGCGGCTTTTGCCACCTGCCCGGCTCCTGCCTCACCGACGTGGGTGATGGTTTTGCCCATTGCCTGAAAAACCGGCATGACCTTTTCCAAGGCTTGCGCTTCGCCACCGACCATGATGGTGAGTGTGGCGTTTTTTGCACCAATATCGCCGCCGGAGACGGGCGCATCAAGGGCAAACACACCTTTTTTCTTTAATTCATTGGCAATAAAACGCGCCGAAGCGGGTTTGATGGTGGAGTTATCCACGAAGATCAGCCCGGCATGTGCGCCTGCAATAATGCCGTCTTCTTCGCCAAGGACCACACTTTCCACATCGGGGGAGTCGGGCAGGTTGGTGAAAATGATGTCCACTTGTTCGGCAATTTCACGGGGTGAATTTGCGGCGGTGGCGCCTTCAGCGACCAATTCATCCACCGCGGCTCGTGAACGATTATGGACGACCACAGGAAACCCTGCCTTCATAATGTTCCGTGCGATCGACTTGCCCATCAAACCCAAACCGATATATCCGACTCTCAACATACTGCCACTCCTTGAACAAAAAGATGCTGTGATTATACCCAGCACGATTGCAAATTTCGCTTTTTAGAAAGAGGAGAGCGTAATTTGTAATCTTGGGGATAGTATGAATTCATTTTATGGGCATCCCCGTGATTGCAATGCCACTGGCAGACCAAACGCCTCATAGACCGGCACGCCGTCCCATTCGGCGGGGATGGGCAGACCGAGCGCAAAGGCGGCGGTTGCGGCGGTATCGGTGGTGGTGATGGGGGAGGTCAACTGTGCCGGGATAATGCCGGAGCCGAACGCGATCCAGGGGATGGTCATATCTTCAGGCAGACTGGAGCCGTGAATGGTGTCGTGCCCGCCGTGGTCGGCTGTGATGATGATAAGGGTTTCTTGGCGCAATCCGCGTTTGTCCAATTCGGCGAGCAAATTTGCAATCGCTTGGTCGGCGCGGAAGAGTACGCTGAACTGCTCGGGGGAAAGCCAGCCATATTCGTGTCCCATCCAGTCGGCGGTGGGGAAGTGGAGGAACATTAAACCGAAATCGGCAGGGAAGTTTTGGATGAGTGTATCAGTGATGACGAGGTCGCGGTCGTTGATAAATTGAAAAATATCGAGGCTTTGCGGCTCGGTGATCTGTTGAAGTTTTTCCTTGCCAGCATACATGACGGTCTGCAGACCTGCCGCATGGGCGATGTCGAACAGGTCTATTACTTGGGCGTAGCCGTTTTCGGGGATGTAGTCGTTCCAAAGGACTTTGTGTTTGGCGGGGCATTGTCCACTGAGCATGGAGGTGTGTGAAGGCAATGTGGCACTCGGGTAGATGGTCTGTGCGGTGAGGCTGTAGGCAGACTGGGTCATCAAATCCATGAGGGTTGGCATGGGGGCAAGGGAAATGGCATCGGGTCGGAGACCGTCGATGGAGAGGATCAGCACCCGGCGCGTGAGAGGCGGCGGCGTGGGGGTCAGAGTCGGTTCGAGCGTGGGAGTGGCTGTGAGGGTGGCTGTCGGCTCGGGCGTGAGAGTCGCAGTTGCTGTTGCCGGAAGAGGCTGTGGACGGCAGGCGAACAAAAGCAAGCAAAGAGTAACGATAATAGTTTTGCGTGACATTCCTCCATTATAAATTTATTCAGGTGGGACTATGATGGGGCGTATGGTAGATAAAACTTTGCAGGAAGAATTGGCGCATCATAATCATACCGACCCGCACAAACAGGGTTCGGGACTTTCGGATTTTATTTTGGGGGCGCAGGACGGTTTGGTGAATGTTCTCGGTGTCGTTTTGGGAATTGCCGCTGCCACGAACGATACGCGTGTGGTTTTGGTGGCTGGTTTGGCAACCACGTTTGCTGAATCCATCTCGATGGGGGCGGTGGCATTCACGACGACCCTTGCTGATGCCGACCTGTACCAGAGTGAGCGCGAACGCGAGTACCGCCATATCACTGAAGCGCCTACACTTGAGAAGAAAGAGATCCGCGATATTTATGCCGGCAAGGGCTTCAGCGGAGACCTGCTTGACCGAATTGTGGAAACCATCACTGCGAACAAGGATGTTTGGGTGGCGGTGATGATGGCAGAGGAGCATCAACTTACTCCAGTGGACCGTGGCACTGCCATGAAAGCCGCATGGGTGGTGGGGATGTCGGCGATCATCGGTTCGTTGGTGCCGGTTGCGCCGTTCGTATTCCTGCCAGTCTCTGTCAGTATGTGGATGTCGGTGTTGGTAACGGCGTTGGTCTTGTTTGGTATTGGCTTTTACAAGGCGCGTGTTACTGTGGGGCACCCCACTCGTAGTGGTTTGGAAATGATGCTGATCGGTACGATCAGCGCCATGGCAGGCTATTTGGTGGGGGTGTTGCTCAAAGTGCCGCCCATGCCGTAAATTTCAAACGTTTCAAGTGCCGAAGACAGCCCAAGGGTGCGGGCTGTCTTTTTAATTTCTGTTCATCTCTGTTTATCAGGGTGAGTTCTGTGTAAGTCTTATAGTAGCAGCGTAAGTAGGCTAACACGTAGTGATGATTTTAGTCGTCTGCGTGTTGTTCAAAATTAACTGACCCGTTTTTACTCGTTTTCGCGTCAAGAACTTCTCAGCTTTGCAGCGCGTTTGATTTTATGGGTTTCGCAAAGTAGATTGACTACGTTTTAGATTTTGGGTAAAAGGCTTAGCGCGAATGATACAAATAGGGCGAATGGCGTGAAAAAATCTTTGCGAAATTCGCCCCTTTTGCATTAAGGTTGCGTCCCGATTCTCCAAAGGTTGTATCCCATTCTCTTATCTGATAAGATACTGAGAAATGTTTATTGAAAAGGAAGCATACGATGGATAATTACACCCACTTGCTCATGCTTGCCGTTGTTCAGGAGCAAGACTTGGACTCAGCCACCAAAGCCCTGCAGAAGATCGGCGCATCTTTAACGTACCTCTCCAGTGCGGGCGGTTTTCTGGGCAGGCGCAACGCCACCCTGTTGGTGGGTTTGCCTGTAGACCGGTTGCAAGAGTCGCTCACAGCCCTGCACGATGCCTGCCGCCAGCGCATCGAATATATGACCCTTCCGCTGGAAGGCTCACCCATGCCCATGCCCGCCCCTGTGCCGGTAACAGTTGGCGGTGCCACCGTTTTCGCCCTTCCGGTGGAACGTTTCGAGCAAATCTAAACACCCCGAGGAGAAATCGCCATGAAAATGATCATCACCATCGTACAGGATAACGACGCCGACATCCTCACGCAGGCATTCACCGCCGCCAGTTTTCGCGTCACCCGCATCGCCTCCACCGGCGGATTTTTACGCAGCGGCGTGGTGACCATGCTGCTCGGCGTGGACGATGCCCAAGTGGACGCCGTGATCGAAACCGTCCGCAAAGCATTACCCTCCAAAGACGACAAAAAACGCGCCACCGTCTTTGTCGTGCCGGTCGCCCACTTCGAACAGGTCTAAACACGGTCTCAACCGTCTGCAAAAGACGCTGGTCAGACATGGAACTTTCCAGTCTTTCCAGCGTCTTTTTTGTGTTATGGAGACCAAAATGAAAAATAAAAATTCCTTGCTGGCGCTGCCTTTTCTGCTTTTACTCATTCTTGCATGCGCCAACCCACTCCTCCCCGCCGGACAAAGCCCCGCCAATGTGGAGACAATCGTTGCCTCCACCCTTTCTGCCCTGACCGCCTCTCCTTCAGGAGACGCCGCGGCTCCTTCCACGCCGCAGCCTGATTCAGCCACATCCAACCTTTTGCCACACCCGATCTATTACCTCGCCCCTGATGGCGCACAACTCCTGCAAATCTTCCGGCTCGAACCAGATGGCAAGACCACATCCCAGATCACCTCTGAAGCCGTCGGCGTGGAAGACTTCGACGTATCCGAATCGGATGGTAGTATCGTCTACCTTAGCAACCATCAACTCTTTCTCGTCGATGCCAGAGGCGGCAACCGCCGCATGATCTTCGATGCCGGAGCGCAGAATGAGATTAATCCTTTTGCCACCCGCATCAACAGCATGGTTTTCTCGCCTGATGGGCAGACCATCGCCTTCGGGCACAAAGGGTTGAACTTCTACTCCGTCGCCACGGGCGAAGTCAAACGTGTATTGGAAGACCAGGTCGATGATAGTCAGGCATCTGCGGGCTTTCTCTTCCCCAAAGAGTTGTACTGGCCCGAAATGTATTTCCCCAATGGCAGTAAACTCATCCTCACATTGGGGTACTACGAAGGTGCTTCCACCGCCATCTACGATCTGCAAAGCGGAGCCCTGACCCGCCTGGTGGATGAACAACGTTCCATCATTTGTTGTGGTCGCTATTCGCTCAGCGCCGATGGTTCTACGTTGTATTCCGCCAGTTCCTCTGTGGGCATGTTCGCCAGCGGACTCTGGAGTGTGGATACCGCCAGCGGCAAAGTGACCACGCTATTGTACGGAGATTTCGACACCAATCCCGCCATCGCCGCTGACAATCCGTTCATTGCCCCCGACGGAAAGTTGTATTACTTCCATGCTGTAGTGCCCAACCCCGCCGAAGTGGTTGAACCGGCGCCCTTGCAACTGGTCCGTTCGGCAAGTGACGGGCGCACCGATTGGGTTGCCCTGCGCCCCGAAACCTTCCCGCGTATGACCGAAGCCCTCTGGGCACCCGACGCCAGCTTTGTTGTGATTGCCAGCCGTGAAAATGACCAAACCTACTACGGTGGCGCCGTCTACGTGATCCCAACCGATGGCAGCCAGGCGATCACACAGATCTTGCCTTTTGGTTTCAAACTGCAATGGGCGCCTTAGCCTCCTAAAAATAACCGCCTGCCAGTGAAAACCGCTGACAGGCGGATTTCTTTTTTACCGTAGCCACATATCGAAAAATTCGATGACCCTTTCTTCATATTGTTGCGGGTCGTTCGCATACATCCCCAAATGCGGAATGCCTTCCTCTAGCCAGAGTTCCCTGGGCTCCAGTGCCGCGTCATATAAGCGATTTGGGAACGACATTGTGGAGCCAACCTCCCCGCTGTCAATGATGAACA
>JBAIYF010000198.1:0-2229 GCA_037916115.1 Anaerolineales bacterium | reverse complement strand
CCGCCTCTTTTCATGAACCTGTCATCAACTCGTCCACTGCATTTGCCAACTCACGCAGGTTACCTACCTTCAATACATTATCGCAGAGTGGCGCATACTTCTTCATGTCGCTGTCCCCATTCCACATGTGCTCGGGTTCGGGATTTAGCCAGATGGTGCGGGTGGCGCGGCGTGTCATCGCCGAAAAAACATCGATACGCGGATCGTTGTAATTGTTGCGTCCATCGCCGACGATCAACAAGGTTGTACCGCTGTTGAGCGTATCCATATATTCTTTTTGAAAATCGTTGAGCGACCAGCCGAGATCGGTATTGTAATGCCCGCTAGGCATGCGCCACAACACGGACTGTATCGCTTCGTCCGCATTCGTGCCAGTGAAATCTTCCGAGATGGATTCGAGGTGGTCGATGAAGGCAAATGCATGCGTCTTGCGCACTTGTCCTTGCAGGGCAAACAAAAAGCTCAACATCAACTCCGAGCAAAAACGCATCGACGTGCTGACATCACAGATCACCACGATCTTGGGCTTGCGAATTTTGTCGCGATGTTTGATCTCCATCGGCACGCCGTGATATTTCAAGTTCGCACGGATGGTCGCCTTGGGGTCCATTTGCCCGGTCTTCATCCGTTTTTGGCGCAGGGCAATTCGTGTTCGCAGTGCCGCGGCAAGTCGTTTTACTTCACGTTGCAAAATTTTCTTGTCCGCATCGGATAACGCCTGAAACGGACGGTTCATCAGGTTATCAATATTCTCGCCACGTGGGCGTTCGCTCAAATTCTCGGCAATGCGCTCACCTGCAAATTGCTGCATTTGTTCTTGCATGCCTTGCATATTCTGCTGGATCATCTCGCGGATCTGTTCCACACGCTCGCGGTTCATGCCCATTTGCTGCAGTTGTTCCATCAACTCGCGCATCGCTTTTTGCACTTCGGGGAACGCCATGGCGCGCATCATTCGTTGGGTCATCCAGTTTTGATATTGGAGATTATCCGCCTGATTCAAGCCGACGAGTTGACCCAACGCCTCAAGCTCCGCACGGGACAGCGGCTCGCCATTCATCAGCCTTTCCATCCGCTGACGGAGATTCTCTGCGAAATTCTTCAATGCCTCCGCCAGCATCTGAATCTCTTCCGGCGTCAGGTCATCGGATGGGTTGCCACCCATCTCCGGCGGAGTCCCTGAGCCGAAAAAGAGCGGGAAGAGTTTGTCGAAGGTGGGGAGATCTTTCACGTCTTTGATGAGCGTCGCACGCAAAGACAGCCGAAACGACTCGCGGTCTTGAATCCCCATTAAATCCACGGCAGAGAACGCCTCAGCAGACTCTGCGAGTGACACACGCACCCCGCTGGCGCGCAGGGCAGAGATCAATTGAAGGATGCGAGATTCCATTTCTAAAACCTTTTTTGGACACGGATTTTACGGATCATGCGGATTGTCACAGATAGTTCTTGAATTTCCGTGTTCGTCCGTGAAATCCTTGTACCATAATCAATTACCGGAAAAACGACCAAATTCATCTGCGGGCGGACGTTGCTTCGGGTTCTGCGGCGGATTCATCAACTGACGCTTGGCTTTTTGCAGATCTGCTTCGTGTTTCAATAAAACAGAGAGCGTATCTTCCAAAACATCCTTATCCAAATTCGTAGCGTTCAACGCCACGAGCGCATTTGCCCAATCGAGCGTCTCACTAATAGACGGCGACTTGCGCATGTCCGCTTTGCGGAGGCGCTGCACAAATTCAACGGCTTGTTGCGCGAGTTTGGGGTTAAGGTTGGGGACTTTGAGATGCACGACCGCCAGCTCTTCCTGCAAACTTGGGTAATCCACGAATAGATACAAACAGCGGCGTTTCAGCGCCTCAGAGAGTTCGCGGGTGTTGTTGGATGTCAGTACCACGAATGGTTTGTGCTTTGCGGCAAGCGTGCCCAACTCGGGCACAGAGACTTGGAAGTCGCTCAAGATTTCGAGCAGGAAGGCTTCAAACTCGGCATCGGCGCGGTCGATTTCGTCGATCAACAGAACCGTTGGCGTTTCGCTCAGGATCGCCTTCAACAGTGGACGTTGTAACAGAAAGCGCGTAGAGAAGAAGACATCTTCTTCTTTGGCAAGTTTATCTGCAGCTTCACTCAGTGATTCAGCTTTGCCCAGCGTATCGTTCAATTTGTCGCGCAGCAGTTGTGTGTAAAGCAATTGTTTCGAATATTCCCACTCGTACAATGCTTTCGATT
>JBAIYF010000197.1:0-9816 GCA_037916115.1 Anaerolineales bacterium | reverse complement strand
ATTGCCCGTCGCCGCGTTTGCCCTTCCATTCGTCGCCGTCCACAATGAGTTTGCCGCGCAGGAAGACCTTTTCGGGGTAGCCCATCAACTCCCAGCCTTCAAAGAGGTTGTAGTCGGTGCGTTGATGTGAATATGCCTTGCCGTAGCGCACTTGTTTTTCCGGATCCCAGATGACAATGTCCGCGTCCGCGCCGGGGACGAGTGCACCTTTGCGCGGGTACAAGCCAAATATCTTCGCCGGGTTTGTGGACATATATGCCACAAATTGATTGGGCGTGATGTAGCCCGCATTGACTCCGTACGTCCACAAGATGGGCATGCGGTCTTGGATGCCGGGCAGTCCGTTGGGTATCTTGGTGAAATCATCTCGCCCGAGTTCTTTGCCGGGGATGGCGATCTCGCTTCCTTCGTAGACGATGGGCTGGGTGCCGTCATAGAAGAAGGGGCAATGGTCCGTGCCGATGGTTTGCAAAACGCCCTTTGATAGACCCTGCCACAGACGAGCATTGTCCGCTTCGGTGCGCATGGGCGGGGAGCAGATCCACTTGGCGCCGTCGTCGCGGCTGAGATGGTCTTGATTGAAGAAGAGATATTGCGGACACGTCTCGCCCATTACTTTCACGCCGCGTTCGCGGGCATATTGCAGCATGTCCACTTCGCCGCCTGCGTTCATGTGGACGATGTACACGGGCGCGTCGGCTTGTTCTGCCATCGCCGCCATGCGCAAGGACGACTCCACTGCACCCCAAGCCGGGCGGGTGAGCGCGTGCCAAATGGGGGAGGTGCGTCCTTCGGCGAGGGCTTGGGCGGTGAGGGTCTCGATCACATCGCCGTTCTCACAGTGTGCCATGACCAGCATACCGTTGTCGCGCGCAATTTGCAGAGCTTTGAAGATGCCGCCATCATCGAGGCGAAGACGGTTATTGTAGGCGGTGAAGACTTTGAGAGTCTGAATGCCCATGTCCATCAGCGAGGGAATGGTGCGGGCGATCTCGTCATCGAAGCGGGTCAGGTTCATGTGGAAGGAATAGTCGATGGCGGATTTTTCGGCTTTCTTCATCCACAAGTTTACGGAGTGGGCGAAGCCTTCGTTTTCCAGTACAACGAAATCCATGGCGGTGGTGGTGCCGCCGAATGCGGCAGCTTTGTGACCGGTGTAATGGTCATCGGAGGAGACGGTGCCGAACATGGGCAGGTCGAGGTGGACGTGCGGGTCCACGCCGCCGGGCAGGATCAACTTGCCCGAAGCATCCACCTGATGGTCAGAATCCGTTTCGAGATTAAGTCCGATGCGGGAGATGGTTTCGTCTTCGATCAAAATATCCGCCTGGAAGGTGTCCGCTGCGGTGACGAGCGTTCCGTTCTTGATCAGGGTTTTCATATCGCCTCGTTTCAGTATTATTTTATACCAAATCGAATCTGATATAATTTTCGCCGATGAATCCCAAACGAATTATTATTCTTTCGATCTTCATTATGTTGTTCATGCTTGGCTTGTGGCTGCCTGCAGGGGCTGCGCCAAATGCCCAGCAATATGCTACTCCCACGCCCGGCACCGACGGACGTATTTTGTATGTCGTTCAGCCCGGGGATAATTGTTTTCGTGTTGCGGCTTTGCATAACATGACTGTGGATCAGCTTCGCCAGTTGAACTCGAACCTGGATGAAAACTGCACCCTGGTGGAAGGAACGGAGTTGTTGATCGCTGTCGTGGCAGCGGCAACGCCGACCGTGCAGGTGGAACAGTCTCTCGTTACGCCGACCATTACACCGACCCCGCTTTCAGGGCTGACGCAGATCTGTGTGCTTTTGTTCAATGATGTTAATGGCAATGCAGCGCGTGAAGAGACCGAAGCAGTTATTACAGGCGGCGCGATCAGTGTGACGGAGATCAATGGCAAGTATTCTGCCTCGCAGGATACGGCCCTGCCAGACGGCGAGTGTTTTGATGATGTGCCTGAAGGCACGTATAACATCACAGTGGGTATTCCCGATAATTTCAACCCGACCATGTCGTTGAACTATTCGCTCGAAGTAAAAGCCGGTGACCGCGCCTTTGTCGATTTTGGCGCACAGTCCAAGGATGTGGTGGTGGACCCCGGAGCAGAGAGCGGTAACGAAGATAACTCTTCCACAGGGCTGATCGTTTTTGGTGTCATCCTGTTATTGGGTGGTGCGGGGCTGGGATACTATGCCTGGCGTTCCAGCCGACCGGAGAGTAAACTGGCGGGCGGCGGAATGTTGAAGAAGTAAATGCTGACGGTCACTTCAAAAGTGACCGTCAGTTTTTTATTTGAAATGTTTTCCGGTGGATGGGGGAATGACCAAGTGTCGAAATCTTTTTTCTGTGAAACGCGGTGCCATATCCCTTATGGCTGGCGAACTTGTATTCAGGGTATTTCTCCTCAAGCTCAAGCATCAACGCATCGCGCGCGGTCTTGGCGAGGATGGATGCGCAGGCAATGCTGAGCGAGCGCGCGTCACCTTTGACGATGGCAGTTTGGGGAATATCGAGTTCGGGGAGTTCGAGGCGGAAGTCGGTGAGCAGATATTGGGGGAATTGGGGAAGCGCTTCCAGCGCCCGGCTCGCGGCGAGACGGGTGGCGGGGACGATTCCCAGTTGGTCTATTTCTTCGGCGGAGGCGAATCCGACTCCGTGGGCGAGGGCGGTCTGTTGGATGAGCGGCGCAAGGGCAGAGCGCTGACGGGGAGTCAACTGCTTGGAGTCGTGTACCCCGTTCAAGGTCCGCAGGAGATGCGGGTGATTGTGGGGGAGAATCACGGCACCCACACAGACCGGTCCGGCGAGGGCGCCGCGTCCGGCTTCATCCAATCCGGCAATTAATGTGTAGGATGACCAGAGTTCTTTTTCGTATTTAAGATCAGGGTTGGGGGTCATACGTGCCGCGCAGGGCGTTGAGATGAATCTGGAAAATGTCGCTGATCATGCGCAGGGCGTCGCGCACCGCGTTGACTTTGCTTTCCGGGTCGAAGTACCAGTGGACGGGTATTTCGCGGATGCGCATCTTTTTACGGCGGGCGAGGTAGAGCAGTTCAATGTCGAAGGACCAGCCGGTGAGGGTTTGCTGGCGAAAGAGGAATTCGGTGGTCTCGGCGCGGAAGCATTTGAATCCGCATTGGGTGTCGTGCAAGCCCGGCAGGATCAAGGTGCGGATGAGGAAGTTGATGGCGCGTCCGCCAATGTGGCGGTAGGGCGGCTCATTGTAGCGGACTGCCCCCGGCGCTTCGCGTGAACCAATGGCAATGTCGAAATCTGAGATGGACGGCGGCAGGAATTTTTCCAGGTCTTCGATGGGCATCGAGAGGTCGGCGTCGCAGATAAAGCGATACTCTCCGCGTGCGATCAGCACGCCGCGCCGAACGGCGTTCCCCTTGCCTTTGTGCGATTCGTGAACCACAACAAGGTTGCCGTATTGTTTTACAAAGCCGCTGGCGATCTCAAGCGTCCCGTCTGTGCTGCCATTCTCCACCACGATCACCTCGCTGGAATAGGTCTGTTGTTTGAGATAGGCAAATATTTTCTCAAGCGTACGCGGTAGACGAGTCGCTTCGTTATAGGCAGGGATGATGATGGAGAGGAACGGGGTGTTCAATGTTTTATATCGCCAGTGTGGAATAGGCAAAATAGGCAGCCGCTGCAACAACACAGCAGGCAAGTGCTCCGAGTACAGCCAATAGAAGGATCTGTGAACGTTTTAAGGCAGGTTGTTTTTTCTTGGCAGGGCGCGCAACGACATTCGTTTGTTGCGGCGCGGCGGGCTGTGGACGTCGGGGTTGTTGTTGCGCGGCTGGTTTGGGAGTTTCGGCAGCCTTGACTGCCTGCTCGCGCGCAACAGGCGGGGTGACGGGGATCTTTGGTTCCGGCGGTGTTACGGTCGTTTTGGGTTTCGGTTCGAGGATCAATTCCGCAATGGCATTGACCTGGTCCACTCGCAGGAGCGGGCGCGACTGGTTGAGCAGGCTTGCAAATTGCTTGATGGCATCGCTGCGCACCACACGCACAGCCGGGCGTACAGACTCAATGTTCGCGCCGGGGTCGGTGGAGATCAATGCCGACTCCACCTGCATCGGGGCTTTGATGTTTTGAATTTCAAGATATTTTTGAAAGGCGCGCGTCAGCCGGGAGAGGATGTTGATCAGGTTCTTGGAAGCCGGGGCGGATGCCCCATTATTGACCGTGTTCCATTCCGTGCCCTTGGCTTCGAACTGTCCCTTGACAGGCGTGGAAAGGATGATGGTGAGCGAGCCCGGTCCGATCAGGATGATGGGAATGACGATGTCACTTCCCGGCAGGTTGAAATTGCGGATCGCCACAAAGCCCTTGTCCAAAAGCCGGTCCAGCAGGGCAAGGAGAAACTTCTGCGATTCCAATTCGACATACCAACTGAAACCGTATTTCAGGGTACCCTGAATACGGTTTATGGCGCTGATATTGCCTTTTTCATCCTGAAGCGGGGTTTTATCAATTACACGCATGAGATCACTATGTTAAAAGAGCGGGACATTTTCCAACTCGTCCTTCGTGGAATTTTCGCTGGTCGCGATCACCTCGCGTCCGTCCGCCTGGATGAGTTTGATCGGTTTGGCAAGTGAAAAGGTGCTCGCCATCAGATCCTGCCGTGAACCCGATACGAACTGCAGCCCCTTTTGGAGACGTTCGATCAAGGTCTTGCGGTCGAGCACGACCCTATCCGAGTAAGTGGAACCGCGGCGTTCATAGGCACGCACCACCACGATCTGTCCATTCTTGTAACGTACTGCTTCGATTACACCATCTATTTTTTTTGCCATGGGTTTTCCTCGCAAAAATAATTTTAGCACATACAAATTAAGAGAGACACGAATCACACATAACTGCAAGCATGTGTCTCCGTGCCTCTGTTATTTCAAATTAAGATTACGTGTCGGGGCGACAGGATTCGAACCTGCGACCTCTTGCTCCCAAAGCAAGCGCGCTAGCCGGACTGCGCCACGCCCCGAATATACCGCTATTTCGTTGCGCGCCAGCTCCGTTCTCACGCTGCCGCCACGCCCCGAAAAAGATTAAGCCTGCCGAGTATAATGCGAAGAATGAGTCTCCGTCAAGCAACTATCTTCACTGCTATGGTTACGCTTCTATTTGGACCTTCAGCTTGTGCCGCCCCTACTGAAATTCCACCTACTGTAACAGTGACCGCCCCTCCAACCGCTGCAACCTTCACCCCAAGCCCCATCCCACCGACGGCAACGCCTACACCTCTTGGATGCCTTACCCAGCCGGGCAGGGTTGAGACGGGCGTGGTCAACGCCACCAATCCGCCGCAGGATTATATGATCTACCTGCCGCCCTGCTACGACCAATTCACCGAACAACGTTACCCCGTTCTCTACCTGCTGCACGGACAGACCTACACCATGGACCAGTGGGTGAGGCTTGGCGTTCCCCAAGTGATGGACGAAATGTTCTTTTCCGGCGCAAGTGTTCCATTTATTGTTGTCTTTCCCGATGACAGCTTCTGGAACCTGACCGCTGGCACACGCTTTGGAGAACGCCTGATCGGCGCGCTCATTCCATACGTCGACTCAACCTACCGCACCCTGCCCAACCGCGAGAATCGTGCCCTGGGCGGACTTTCCCGCGGAGGCGGATGGACGGCCCAACTCGGCTTTGAAAATCCACAATTGTTCGGTTCGCTTGGCTTGCATTCTCCGGCTGTGTTCAAAGGAGATGGAATCTATGTCTCCAAACTATTGCAATCCATCCCCGCAGACCAGCGTCCGCGCTTGTGGATGGATGTTGGCGATCGCGACCGCGAACTGGCAAGTATCATCGAATTTGAATCGGTGCTTGCGCTGGCAGATTACCCGCATGAATATCATTTTTATCTGGGCGACCATTCCGAGATGTATTGGTCAGCGCACGTCCGGGAGTATCTGGCATGGTATGCCGAGGCTTGGAATCCCCAGCCGCAGAAATAATGCCAGCATTGCAACGGTATAATTCTCATATTATTGAAACTAGGAGATAGCATGAACATTTTTGTAACAGGCGGCGCGGGCTATATCGGCTCTGCCACTGCGGAAGCACTCATCAAAGCGGGACATTCCGTCACCGTATACGACTCACTTGTGACCGGGCATCGCGAAGCCGTCCCTGCCGGCGCGGAATTCATCCACGCCTCGCTCGACGACAGCCACGCCCTCGCGGAGGCATTGACCTCCAAAAAGTATGGCGCCATCATGCACTTTGCCGCATTTATCGAAGCAGGCGAAAGCATGAAAGACCCCGGACGTTTCTTCCGCAACAACTTTAGCAACTCACTGCAATTAATGGAAACAGCGGTTCGTGCGGGTGTGCGTAAGTTCGTGTTTTCATCCACAGCGGCGGTGTATCAGTCCAGCGAAGAGCCGCTGACCGAAGATTCCCCCATTGGCCCGACCAACGTTTACGGGCACACCAAACTGATGACCGAACAGGCGCTCGAATGGTATCGCTCCATTTTTGGGATGCATTACGCCGTGTTGCGCTATTTCAACGCCTGCGGCGCACTGCCCGGGCGCGGAGAAGCACACCAACCTGAGTCTCATCTCATTCCGCGAGTGCTTCAAATTGCCATGGGGCAGGCGGAGTCTGCCACCATCTTCGGCACCGATTATCCCACCCCCGATGGCACGTGCATCCGTGATTACATCCACATCGCCGACCTTGTCTCGGCGCATATCCTCGCATTAGATGCGCTCGAAACCAGAGATAAGATGACCTTCAACGTTGGCAGCGGCAACGGCTTTTCGGTGCGTGAAGTGATCGAAGCGGCGCGCAAGGCCACCGGGCATGCCATCCCTGTCGTGGAACAGCCCCGCCGTGCAGGCGACTCCGCCCGTTTGGTCGCTTCACCGGCACGCATCAAAGCCGAGTTGGGCTGGAACCCGCAATTCACCAATTTGCAGGATATTCTCTCCAGCGCGTGGGAATGGCATAAGAACCACCCGCATGGGTATGGAAAATAATGGCGTTCAGCTTTTACCGCATCCCAGTCGGAATTTGCAATTCATTCCTCTTGCGCGGCGAACGGACGATCCTCATCGACGGCGGCGCATGGGGCGGCTTCCCATCGTTTCAGCGCCAACTCAATGTACTGGGCATTGACCCAAAAGAAATCGAACTCATCCTGCTTACACATGGGCATTGGGACCACATCACCTGTCTTGCCGACATTCAGAAACTGACCGGCGCAAGAATCGCCATTCATGGACGGGACCAGTTCATGGTCGAAACAGGCGAACCGCCTTTTCCAAATGGCGTCACCCCTTATGGGAAGATGATGTCCTGGCTCTCCAAGCGGACTCTGCATCCGCATCTCTCCCCGCTCAAGGTGGATACGGTTATCCCCGACTCTGGCATGTCGCTGAAGCCGTTTGGCATTCCCGGTGAGGTTGTGTATACGCCGGGGCACTCAATGGGACACGTCAGCATTGTGCTTGAAACAGGCGATGCCTTCGTGGGTGATATGGCAATGAACGACTGGTACCTGCGCCTTTCCCCTGGTCTGCCTATTCTTGCGGATGATATCCACCTGGTGGTGGAGAGCTGGAAAAAGATCCTGCCCATGGGGATCAAACGGGTGTACCCCGCACATGGTTTGGATTTCAGGGTGGACATTATCCAAAAAGAGATCGAAA
The DNA here is from genome assembly GCA_037916115.1 of Anaerolineales bacterium. GTDB lineage: Bacteria > Chloroflexota > Anaerolineae > Anaerolineales > Villigracilaceae > Villigracilis. Next base: position 2,136 of record JBAIYF010000197.1, on the reverse strand, counting down.
CCTTCAGGCAGCGTTGAAGAATCAAAACGCCAGAGAAATTTCTCTGGCGTTCGTTTTTACAGAATGGTGGATTCTATGTTTTCCACAGCTCGCTTGGCTTCGGCTAGGTCGGCGTTCGTCAATTCGCGGTAGACCTTAATGGCTTCAAGTTTGTTGCCCTGCTTGATCAGGGCGATGAGGCGCGGGTCGACCGAGCCGGGGTTGTCAACGTATTCTATTCCCAATCGTTTATAAATAAAATCGAGCTTGTTCTCAAGTTCGGCAACGCGGGCGCGCAACGCAATAACATCGTGTTCAACAGACATGGTATATCTCCTTGCAAACGATCATACATGCGGATGCGCTTATTGGCATTCACCTATTCTTCCTATGGTCCGCAGACGAAGCGAGCCAGTGCCTCGTCGAACAGGGCACGCGCGGTTTCAGCTTGCGGGGTGTAGACCTTCCAGGCAAAGGCGCGGTCGCCGCAGGTCCATGCACCGGCGCCGCCATAGGGCAGGGCGGGGGTGGCAGTGGTGCTGATGTTGTCGTAGACCACGTTCATGTTGCGGGTGAGGAAGACTTCGATACTGTTGGCGGGGGTGTCAATGGCGGGGTCGATCAGGGTGTCGAACATGAACTTGGGGTCAGAGGTGCCAGGCGCGATCTGCCAGATGACTTGAATGAAGAGGTTGCCATTGAAGGCGGCAAGCAAGCCCTGACTGTAGGTGCTGGGTGAGGCGGGGTTCTGCTGGGCGCTAACGTCGAAGAAGGAAACGTCAATGGGGTGACCGATACAGAATTGATATTCACAGAACAGCCCGGCAAGCGAGAAGGGCGTGGGCGTGGGGTAGGGTGTGGGCGGGGTCACCCGGGTGGCGGTGGGAATGGCGGCAATGGTCGCCTGCACGGCTTGTTGGATTTGCGTGTTGGGGTCGAGAGTCTCTTTCGGCTTGCAGGCGATCACAATGGTCAGGAGCAAGCCAAAGGTTAAGAGAAGAGGCGTAAGTTTTTTCATCCAAAAGATTATACAAGAAAAGCCCCGCCGAATTAGGCGGGGCTGATTGCATTCCTGTTAGTGTCCGCTGCCTGCGGAGGGTGTGCCGTTGTAGATCTCAGGGTTGGGTTCGCCTTCGACGACGAGCACGCCGACGAGACCGCGTTGTAATCTGGAGAGGGCATGGTCTACGAGGATAAAGTTGCCGGGGACTTCGAGGTTGAACTCGACCATGGTGGCGCCTCCGGGTGGGACGAGGGTGGTCTGCACGTCGGTGAGCGGGGTGCCGGTGATGGATGCCTGATCGTAGACCCTATCGAAGATCTCGCCGATGACGTGGAAGGAGGAGGTGAAGTTGGGTCCGCCGACGCCGAAGAAGATGCGCACGCTGTCACCGACATTGGCTTTGAGCGGTTTCTTGTCTTTGAGGGCGTTCGCTGCGCCATTGAAGACGAAGTATTCGGGGGTTTCATCGAGCAGTTTGGTCACGTCACCCATTTGGTGACCGGGTTCGCCGAAGTTACCTGCGGTGTAAAGCTCGCCCTGCATGACGTAGAACTCACGGTCGACAGGGGGCAGTCCGCCTTCGGGCTCGACAAGGATGAGACCATACATTCCGTTTGAGATATGCTGGGCGACCATGGGGGTGGCGCAATGGTAGACGTAGAGACCGGGGTTGAGCACTTTGGCAGTGAACATGGTTTCTTTGCCGGGCTCGGTCTGGGTCATGACTGCGCCGCCGCCAGGACCAGTGACCGCGTGGAAATCTACGGAGTGGTTCATGGTGCTGGAGGTGCTGTTCTTCATGTGGACTTCGATGGTGTCACCGACGCGCACGCGCAGGAAGGGTCCGGGGACTGCGCCGTTGAAGGTCCAGTAGGTGTATGTGGTGCCGTCGGCGAGCTGACCGGTAACTTCGATGGCTTCGAGGTCGATGCGGACGGTGGTTGGTTCGCGGTTGCCGATGGGGGCGGGCACTTCGGCTGGGTCGCGGATGATGTCTGCGCCGCTGTTATCGGGTTCGGCAGGAGCGGAGACGGCTTCGGTGCTGTTTGTTGATTCGGTGTAGGCGCCTTCGGGCAGTCCGCTTAGGTAGGTGACGATGGAGTTGATCTCTTCGGTTGTCAGGGTCTGTGCAAGCGTTGCGGGCATCACGTTCG
>JBAIYF010000196.1:0-1779 GCA_037916115.1 Anaerolineales bacterium | reverse complement strand
GGTCCGCTCAAGGGTAGAAAAAGGTTTGGGCGGGGGAACAGGCAAAACGTCTGAAAGAGGCGGCTTTTTATCCAAATCTTCCGGTGACGTAATCCTCGGTCCGCTTGTCTTTGGGGCGGGTGAAGATGTTCTTGGTATCGTCGAATTCGATCACGCCGCCTGCGCGCTGCTCATCGATCATCATCATGGCGGTGTAGTCGCTGGCGCGTGCCGCCTGCTGCATGTTGTGGGTGACGATGAGGATGGTGTAGTTTTTCTTCAACTCCTGCATGAGTTCTTCGATGCGCAGGGTGGAGATGGGGTCGAGTGCGGAGGCGGGTTCATCCATGAGAATGATCTCCGGTTGGATGGCGATGGTGCGCGCAATGCACAGACGCTGCTGCTGACCACCGGAGAGTGCGTAGGCACTCTGCTGGAGTTTGTCCTTCACTTCGTCCCACAGGGCGGCGGCACGCAGGGACTCTTCCACGAGTTCGTCCATGTTGCCTTTGAAGCCGTTGATGCGCGCACCCCAGGCGATGTTCTCATAAATGGACTTGGGGAAGGGGTTGGGTTTCTGGAAGACCATGCCGATCTTGCGGCGTACTTCCACGGGGTCAACGTCCTTACTATACAGGTTCTGTCCCTGCAGCAGCAGTTCGCCGGTTACGCGGCAACCCGGCACGAAATCGTTCATGCGGTTGAAGGCGCGCAGCAGCGTGGACTTGCCGCAGCCGGACGGACCGATGATGGCGGTGATCTTCTGACGTTCGATACGAATGTTCACACCTTTGACCGCGGTGAAGTTTCCATAGTGAATGGAAAGGTCATTGGTTTCAATGGCGTAGGAGGGTGAGTTTTGCATGTTCAATCCTTGATTAGACGATGGACGATAGACCATTGACGATGGACGATCTTCCGTTGTCCGTGGTCTATGGTCTTAATACTTTCTCTGGAAGCGGTTTCTCAGTGTGATGGCGGTGGCATTCAGGCTCAATAGCAGCACGAGCAGAATGATGATCGCCGCCGCGGCGATGGACTGGAATTCCGGCTGGGCGCGGGTGGTCCAACTGTAGATTTGAATGGGCAGCGCCGTGAACTTGGAGAACGGACCATCGGGGTCGATGGTGATGAAGGTGGAAGCGCCCACCACAATGAGGGGAGCGGTTTCACCAAGTGCACGCGAAAGCGCAAGGATGCTGCCGGTGAGAATACCGGGCAGGGCGTTGGGCAATACATGGTGCCAAACGGTCTGCCAGCGGGTTGCGCCGACGCCAAAGGCTGCCTGACGCAGCGAGTCCGGTACGGCTTTGAGCGCCTCCTGCGCGTTGATGATGATGAGCGGCAGGACGAGCACGCCCATGGTCAGCCCGGCGGCGAGGATGGTGCGCCCGTTCGAGTCGGTCACGCCGAACATTGCGCCGCTGGTCAGAGGTTCGAGCACACGCACGAACAGCGCCAGCCCCAACATGCCATACACAATGCTGGGCACGCCCGCCAGGTTGTTGATGTTGGTCTGAATGATCTTGGTGAACCAGTTCTTCTGGGCGTATTCTTCAAGGTAAATGGCAGCGCCTGTACCGATGGGCAGGGCAAAGGCAATCGCAATTCCCACCAGCCACAACGAACCAAGGATGGCGGTGCGGATGCCCGCAAACTCGGCGCGTGAAGACATGGGCGAAGTGAGGAATTGCGGCGAAAGCCACGAGCGGTATTCGAGGATCGCGTCGGGATATTTCTCGGCAACTTCTGCCTTGATCTCATCGCCGCGCAAAATGGACTCGGTCATGCGCCAGACCT
>JBAIYF010000195.1:0-3191 GCA_037916115.1 Anaerolineales bacterium | reverse complement strand
GATCACCAGCATTAACCGCAGCATATTCCTTGGATATACACTTGAAGAATTAATAATACTTGGTTCCATTACCGATAAAATCCATCCGGATGATATCGGCTTTGTGACCACCCAATGGAACCATCTTTTTCCGCCAACGAATACTGTTTCCATGGAATACCGTTTGAAAAGCAAAGCGGGAGATTGGGAGTGGGTGGAGAATCGTATCCATATCATGTCTGTTGGGGCAGGTGGGGAGCCTAAAGAAATAATAGTCATTCTGCGGATCGTCACAGACCGGAAAATAATCGAGGAGCAGCTCGCGTATCAGGCAAAAGTGCTCGAGAATGTCAATGATGTCATCATCGGCACAGATGGAAAATTTAGAATTCGCTACTGGAACCACGCTGCAGAGCGCATTTTTGGCTGGACCACAAATGAAGTGCTCGGCAAATCTGTTGCAGAGGTGTTGAAGACCGAGTTCAGTCAGAAAGACCGCGAAGCGTCGATCGAGTCGATCCAGAAGACCGGTGTATGGCGTGGAGATGTCATCCAATATACAAAAGACGGGCAGCCTGTTTCGATCGAAGCGCATATCATGATGATCCGCGACCTGCATGGGAATGTGACTGGTTATGTCTCAACGAATCGCGATATTTCAAAGCGTAAAGAATATGAAATTAACTTGCTGCAAAGCAAGGAAAATGTTGAAGCCGCCAATGTAGAACTGAAAATGGGCTTGGAGCGCGAGCGGACATTGTCGCGAACCGATGGGTTGACCGGATTGTTCAACCGTCGTTATTTTTTCGAGCTGGCAGAACAGGAATTCAAGGTTGCAAAACGCTATCAATCTCACATTACACTCGCTATTTTTGACCTTGATTTTTTCAAGAATGTCAACGATCGTTGGGGTCATCAAATGGGAGATGAGGTTTTGCAGCATATCGGCCGCATTGCCCAATCCCAAACACGTGAGGCGGATATCCTTGCACGATATGGCGGCGAAGAGTTCATCCTTTTGCTGCCCAATAGCAGTGTCCGAAAAGCAAAATATGTTGCAGATCGTATCCGATCTTCAATAGCATCCTACCGAATTGGGAAGGATGAATCTGCAAGTAACTTGATTACGGTTAGTGTTGGGCTGGCAGAAGCCGGAGAAGATGTTGTTTCGCTGGAACAACTTGTTCATCATGCAGATAATGCCTTGTACCTGGCAAAGAAGGCGGGCAGAAACTGTGTGCGGGTCTACAAAAAGAGAACAAGTTCGTAAAGATCAGGAGCGTTTATTCCGGTAATAGAAAATCGCCATTTTCCATTACACCTGCTTTGATCACCTGGATCGACTCTGCGCGTATCAAATCATCCAGTTTAAAAGACTTCAACTTCGTCTGGGTCACCCGCACTGAAGGCTCAAGGAACTGACCGAAGGGTAACGATGTCCGATACAACTGATAATACAAAAATCTTCTTGCGTTACGCCTAAACTCAGCAGGCACCTCGATTTTCTCGGCACCCAAAAATTCTTTCATCTTTCCCCTTACCTCATCCATCGTCTGCGGGAAGAATACGGTGGGATATTGCGTAAAACGCGCCTTGCCCGCACACAACACTGCCGCTCCCATAATGGAAGCCTCCAAGCCAATGGTCGAGTTATAGACCATCACAAACTTGGACTTCTGGATCAACTCATAAGAGCTCAACACCTCACGCGGACCAACAAAGACCACATTCGGCTCTTTCTGGACCTCACGGCTGCTCACCCAACCCTCGACCGTTTCCCGGCTCGATTTTCTTACCCGCAGTTCATCGGGGTGTGCGCGGATGACGAATAATGTGTCGCGGTTCTCTTTGATGATTTCCAATGTCATGTCCAACCAATCGAACATATCTTCAAAGACTGTGTTGGCATGCGGCTGGCTGGTGTCGAAGATGACATTGGTAAAGATGGGCACGATCTGTTTGAACTGCGCCGCTTTTTGCAGAAACGCCTCGTCTAGTCCCTTCATATCCGCCCAGAATTTGACGCCTGCCGTTGTAAAGTCACCTTGAAAGCGCTTGGCGAGGTAGGCATCGAGTTTGGCGTTCTGCGCCTCGTTCAACTCAAACTCATCAGGGATGTGGATCGGGTACGCCGTCGCTTCACCTTCGGTGAAGTATGCGGTGGCAGGCTGCAAGCCCACTTCGTGAGTGATAACGCGCAGTCCGCGCTTTTGGGCGACGTAACGCGCCGTCGCTTCGGGGAAGAACTGCCCATTGAAGACCACTACAGCCCGCGGCTGAGTCTGATCGAGAAACGCCGAAAACTCTCGTGCCACATTCCACGCGGAGAGGATGTACTCACGCAAAAGGTAACGTGTGTTCTCATCGTCATTCAAGTGATGAATCCGCAGCACCCAGCGCAAGCCGGGCAGGCAAAGCGCACCAAGCGGAAGGTCTTGAAAATGGAAAGTGGAAAGTTCAGAAACAGAAAGTGACGAGATACGAGAAGTGAGTTCGGGATCGCGGTTAAAGGTGAACCAACCGACCTTCGACCCTTCGGCAGGCTCAGGGCGGCTCTTTTGACCTTCAACCTTTGACGACATCCCCGCATACAATGCCTTGCTCTGCATCACACAAGATTTACATGGCATTTCCTTTTGCGGGTGATCTCGATTTGTACCAAGCACACACTTGCTCATACCCGCGTTGCACGCAAAATACGCCACAGGGATGCCTTGCAAGCGAAACGCCCACGTAGTCAGCAGATGAAAACCGCTGTTCCACGAAAGGTCATCTATTCCGGTGGAGGCTTTGAAAAACACAACCGGTGCACCGCTTGGCTGTGGCTCTTTGCGTGCCACCTCATGCGCAACGGATGCAATCTTAATATTATTGAGTCTGCGGACGAGACCGCGTTTGATGCGTTGGGTGAAGAATTCTTTCATGGTGTTTTGATTCGGCAAATTGGTAGATTAGTAGGTTGGTAGATTGGTAGAAAACATTGTTGTACCAATTTACAAATTTTCCAATTTACCAATCATTATTCTTTTCGTAGCCGAGCCTAACCAGCAGATCGCCTGCTACTTCTTTAAATAGTCTCTTATGCTCTTCAGTAAAGTGCTCTTTCCAGCCGCCGGTCTTGCCCGAGCGGAAAGTGTGACTCTTCTTCGGCTGGATCGCGTCCACCAGAATGGGCAGAGCCTTCTCGCGCGGAGTAGGAATCTTGTAACCGG
>JBAIYF010000194.1:0-2686 GCA_037916115.1 Anaerolineales bacterium | reverse complement strand
TTCCGGGTGTTGACCGAGCAGGGCGAAGACCCACGCCAACAATGCCGTGGAGGTGTCGTGCCCGGCGATCAGCATGGTGAGCATCTGGTCGCGGATGATCTGGTCGGAGAGCCCGGCATCGATGAGATGCTGGAGCAGGTCTTTCTTTTTGTTTTCTTCTTTCGTCTTTCTTCTTTCCTCAATGATCCCAAATAGATATTCATCCAATTCTTTCAACGGTTTGCGAAAGCTGGGGCGCGGAATTTTGCGCCAGATGATCCATGCGCCGGGTGAGATGAACTCGATGGCTTTGAGGATGGGCTTCCAGATGCGTGGGATGTCGTTGCGGGCATCCTTGCTGAAGAGCGTATCCATGATGATGAGCAGGGCGATCTTGCGACTTTCCACCAGCATATCCACCACGCCGCCGTCCTGCCATTGGGAGGATACGCTTTCAGTGTGGGCAGACATCATCGAAGCGTACCCAGCCAGGGCGGAGGGATGAAGCGGAGGTTCCATCAACTTGCGGTAGTGGTCATGTTCCTGTCCATCTACGATCAAGACGCCGCGGTTGAGCAGGTCGGTCACGGGATCGGTGTTACGCCAAAGGACTTTGTTCTGCTCGGTGACAAGAACTTTGCGGTTGGCTTCAGGTCCGAAGACGACGTAGGGGTGAAATCCCTTCATCGGGATTTGGAAAAAATAGCCGACGTATTTGGTCATCGCCTTGAGCGGACCGAGCGGGGAGCGTTCTTTCAAAAATCCGCGCAGGGCATCAAGACCGGCTTCGGGAGGGAGAGGTTTGTTCATGGGCTATTTTAGAAACTCTTCCACGGCTTGCATGAACTCGGCGGGACATTCTTCCTGTGGCACGTGCCCGCACTGCGGAATGACCACCAATTTGGCATTGGGCAGTTCACCCGCGAGACGAACCGATTGCTCGGTAGGCACGATGCGGTCATCATCGCCAGTGATAACGAGCGTGGGCAGGTTGAAATCATTTACACGTTCCGCCAAACCGCTTTCACGGCTGGCAACGGTGAGGTACCAAAGGGCTTTGTCCCAATTCTCGACCTGCAAAGGTTCTTTGTAGCCCTCAAAGATTTCGGGAGTGATCTTGCTGGGGTCGTGCCAGGCGACCTGTACCAGCTCAGGTCCGCGGGTTTGGATCTGACGTGCGAACAGCGGACCGATGTGATTGAATTGCGGCGTGCCCAACAGCGGACGGATCCACGCGGGCGCGCCTCCGCCTGCGTACACAGCCGGGTCAACGAGGATGAGACTTTCGACCCGTTCGGGATATTTCAGGTAGGTCAGCATCGAAACGGTGCCACCCGCCGAGTTGCCGACCAGTGTGGCTTTTTCAATGCCGAGTGAGTCCATTAGCCCGATGACGAGTTCAACTTGCGCTTCCTGGCTGTATGGGTTTGTGCCGTCCCATTCCATTGGGCGCTCGGTGAGACCGAAGGCGGGGCGGTCGTAGGCAATGACCGTGCCAAACTGTGCGAGCGGCTCACTCACTTCACGCCAGGAGAACAGGCTGGCGCCAAGTCCGTGCAGGAGGATGAAGGTCTTTTCGCCTTCACCGTAGGTTTTGTAGTGAACGTCGATGCCGTTGACTTCGATGAAGAGACTATCTTCATCGGCAAGCGACGCGGCGGCTACCGTGTTCTCAAGTGGCGGTACGGGGATAAGGAAGGGTCCCACCAGCAGAAGCACGAGCAGGACAAGCAGAATGTTACGAAGGATGATGAGGATACGATTTTTTTTCATGTTTATTCTTCAAGGATGTAGCAACCAGCTTGGGTTGGATGATCTTCAACCAGCACGCCCGAACGGACGTTGCGAATTAGCCAAAGGATGAGCCAATCGCCGCCCGCTGCTGCAGTGTGAATGAAGCTGAACCAAAACCAGTTGCTATCGCCGCTCATAAGACTGTAGATGTACGGCAGGATGCCCAATATAAGTCCCGGCATGAATGTGCCGATGCGATAGGCGTTGACTTCCAATGGCTCAGTGATATGACAGTAGGGTGTAAACGTTTTGACCTGAAAACCGAGCTTGATGGACGACCACTGTTTGCGCCCCGCCAATACCCACGTAAGTCCGTGAATCAATTCGTGCACAACCACCCCTAGGATCACGAGGAACAGCAGCAAAAGAACGCTCCATTTGCGGCTTTCATCTGGTGTGGGGTGCAGCCATTCGAACAGGATGATCTGCAGCGCCACAACGGGGATCGAAGTGAAAAGTATCATGACGTTTGCACGGTTCATAGATACGGAAAGGTCGCGTTTGTTCATCGTGCTTGCTCCTTTGAAATATTGTAGGCTTTCAGTGTTCTCTCTTTTACCACGTCACGATCCACAATAGGTTCAGAAGGGTAGCCCGAAATCTTCAAGTCATACTCCCACGGCGCGTGGATCTGCTTGGCGTTCAGACCGCGCAGTTCGGGCACCCACTTGCGGATGTAATCACCATTCGGGTCGAACTTAATGCTTTGCAACACCGGGTTGAAAATGCGGAAGTACGGCGCGGCGTCGGTGCCGGTGCCTGCCGTCCATTGCCAGCCGCCGTTGTTGGGAGCGATATCGCCATCAAGTAAATTTTCCATGAACCAGGCTTCGCCCCAGCGCCAATCGATGAGTAGGTCTTTGACGAGGAAGGAGGCGACGATCATGCGGGCGCGATTGTGCATCCAGCCGGT
>JBAIYF010000193.1:0-1851 GCA_037916115.1 Anaerolineales bacterium | reverse complement strand
GGCTCGGTGCGTGACCTGTACCGGGGAATTCTCCAGGTGGCTGTGACCTACCTCCACATCACACGCGGCAATTACGACGGCGCGGTGAAGGTCTATGGTCGCAGCCAAAAGTGGACGCGTGATTGGGCGGACGTGTGCCGCGGCATCAACGTGCGCAAGTTTCGAGAGGATGCCGAAGCCGTGATGCGCGAAGTGCTGCGGCTTGGAAAAGAGAACATTGGGCTGTTCGATACGTCGCTTTTCAAACCGATCCAGTGGAATGAGAAGCGCCTATGGTTCTGTGACCGCTGCGGAACGCAGATGTACGAGAAGAATTGCAAGGTCAGCTGCCCGAACTGCGGCAACCGCTTTGATTGCTCGGATTTGAATTTGTATTTTGATTAATGGACAACAGACCATAGACGATGGACGATAAAAACATGGTCTGCGGTCAAACGTTCATCGTCTGCCAAAGGAAATGACATGACAACCAACTCAACCTTCAATAACAAGATCGCTCTGGTCACCGGCTCGGGGCGCGGAATTGGCAAAGCCATTGCACTGCATTTTGCCCAAAACGGCGCGGATGTGGTCATCAACTTCTTCCGCAACCGCACCCCTGCCGAAGAAACCGCCCGCGAGGTGGAGAAATTGGGCAGGCGCGCCCTGCTCGTCAAAGCGGATGTGGGCGACCTTGACGACTTGAAACGTCTTTTCGATGAAGTGGAGAAGGAATTTGGCGGGTTGGATATCTTCGTCCATAATGCGGCTTCGGGCTATAACCGCCCGGCAATGGAGCAAAAGCCCAAAGGCTGGGACTGGACGATGAACATCAATGCCCGTGCTTTGCTCTTTGCCGCCCAACGCGCCGTTCCGCTTATGGAAAAACGCGGTGGCGGGAGCATCGTCAGCATAACGAGCCCGGGGTCTGTGCGCGTACTGCCTGATTATGTAGTGGTTGGCGCAAGCAAGGCGGCACTGGAGTCACTGACGCGTTATTTGGGCGTGGAGTTGGTCCAGCGCGGGATTCATGTCAATGCAGTATCGCCCGGCGTGGTGGAAACCGAGGCGCTCAAGCACTTCGCTTCCGCGGGCGGGCAGGAAGACATCATTCAAAAATTTGTGGAGAAGGTCCCAGCGGGACGCTTGGTAACGCCGGAAGATGTGGCGGGCGTGGTGGCTTTTCTGTGCTCCCCTGCTGCGAATATGATCGTCGGTCAGACCATTGTGATGGATGGCGGGTATACGCTGCCGATTCAGAGATAACTATTTGTTCAAGCGGGGGCTAAGCCCCCCGCTTGAACAAATAAAATCTATTCCCTGCCGCGCAAACGATATACAAGCGTGCTTACGCCCCAAATACCAAGCAAAACAAGGATGATCGCCACGCCAAAGGTCAGGTTCACTTGAATGAACCCGGCGGCAAGGATGCCAGCCAGACCGAGACCGATCACAAGGGCGAGGCGTGTAAAGTGGGCGGTTTCCATTTTTCGAACATCTTCAACAGGAATGTTGTGTAGTTTTGCCTCAAAGATGGTCAGATCCCAAGCCAGCAGAGACATGAGCAAGCCTGTCAATACAAACCAGTGAGATGTACCAAACCAGGTCAGCAGCAATGAGATCAAACTGAATAACACAAAGGCGATCCACGCAAAACGGATTTTTCCCCGCACATGTAAAACCAGCCACGCCGCGCCAAGCAAAGCAATTACAACTGCATAAGGGATGCGTCCACTGGCAGCTAGCGAAAAGGTCAACACGCCTGTACAGACGAGAATGGAAACATAGAGGATCGGGCGCGTCATTGGCGCACTCCACGGCGGATGGAATGCATCCACGCGGCGGGGCGGCTCAGGGTGGACTGGGCAATCT
>JBAIYF010000192.1:0-3600 GCA_037916115.1 Anaerolineales bacterium | reverse complement strand
AGATATCGATCTGGGAACCATCACCGACAGCCAGCTTCAGATTTTCCATGCGCTTGGATTCGTTGCTCTTTTGCAGAATTTCACGAATAGCCCATTTGCTGTCAGATGCGAACCAAGCACCAATAGTGGAGCCAACCACCTTTTCTGGTGAAGTTTTGAGCATCTCGGCAATACGCCGATTGGCATACAGGATCGTGCCCTCCAGTGTGATGGTCAGTGTGCCTTCGCTCATGTTGTCAATTAATGCGCGATAGGGGAACTCTGCATTTTTGAGAGTGAATATCTGATCACCGTGAGCGCCGGATCTCACCAGCGCATCCACTTCCCCGCTTACGATGGCCCGCAAAGTCTCTTCGGCTTCATCCAGCCGGGTGCGTAGTTCCTCATTCTCAACCTCTAATTGTTTTAGGGTCTTACTTTTTTTATTAGGCATGGCGTACTCAGTCTCAGGTTTTACTTCACATTCCAAAAATTAAGATTTCTTTAAGTCCAGCCCCACCAATATCCGTTCGGTCTTAGACATATCGCCAATGACGCGGCGCAGCGGGAGTGGTAATTTCTTGATCAGGGTCGGCGCTGCAATGATCTGTTCGCCCTCCGCCAGTTTTGGGTTTTGATATAGATCGATCACTTCCAGATTGTAGCGTCCGTGCAAATGCTGTTCACACATTTTCTTGACATTATCAATGGCACGCATTGATTGAGGAGTCATGCCGGTCACATACAAACGCAGGACATAAGTTTCACGCTTATGATTGGCGAGCGCTTTTTCGAAAGTTTTTGTTATGTCCCTTGGCTTTTTGGTCGGCATGGGTCACTCTTTTCGCGGCAACAAATCCAACCCGATCAGCACCCGCTCGGTATTGGAAAGGTCGCCAATGATCTTACGCACCGGCACGGGCAATTTCCGCACCAGGGTTGGAATGGCAAGGATCTGATCGCCCCTTGCCAACTTCGGATTTTCCAGCAGATCAATCACTTCGATCTTGTAGCGTCCTGCCAAATGTTTCTCACAGATCTTTTTCAAATTGGAAAACGCCGTTAGTGATTTGGGTGTCTGTCCGGCCACATACAGGCGCAAGACATAATGATCCGAATCTTCTGTTCGATTCTTTTTTGCCGTTTGGGCGGCTTTCCTGATCGTCATTTTGTCTTTCCTCTTTTATTCTGCGGACGTGAACTGATATCCGCTTTGCGACTGAGCGCTAAATCCTCGCGTGCCCGCCTGCGTTGAGACTCGCGGGCTTGTTCCTGTTCGATCAGTTTCAACGTCTCGGCTTCCTGCAATTCGAACTCAGCCCGCATGGCGTCGATCTGTGTTTCCATCATCGCGCGTTTGCTCTTCAATTCTATGCGCTTGCGTTCAATTTCCTGCAAACGCAGCGTTTGCTCCAATCGCTCCTGCGCCTCCTTCGCCAGCCGCGCCGAACCAGTCAACACGTTATCAGGTCCCACATATACGTCGAGTAATTCCACACCTTGATTGGTGAGTAAGTACTCCCGAATCTGATTCGAGTGTGCCATACCGCGCGACTTCAACACATAGACTCCGCGGTTACGTTCGCCGCTGACTTCGATATCTCGCAGCAACAGCCAAGTATCGATCAATGATGAAATGGCGACATTGGTCCGCTCCTGAGCATCGCCGCCCGAAGTGAGGCTGGTTAAGAGACCAGTGATCTGCTTCGTCTTCAAGAAATCCATCAACCGTACCAACATGGTTTTGACGTCGCTCTCGTTACCCTCGTTGATAAAGCTATTTATCGGATCCACCACCACCACCTGTGGGTTGAAAAGGATGATGGACTTATGCATACTCACCAGGTGCATTTCCAAGCCGAACATGGTCGGGCGGTTAGAATGAAATTGGAGCAGCCCCTTCTTGACCCAGCGCTGCAAGTCAATGCCAATCGAGCGCATGTTACGGATGATCTGGTTGGGCGATTCTTCAAAGGAAAAATAAATGGCACGTTCTCCGCGGCGGCAAGCGGCATCTACAAAGTGCGCCGCAAAACTGCTCTTGCCAATGCCAGCCGTGCCGGAAACCAGCACACTGCTACCGCGATAGTACCCCGCCCCGCCCAGCATCACATCCAAGCGTGGGATTCCGCTTGAGATCCGTTTGGTGGTAACTACCTGTTGCAAATCAAGGGATGTGACCGGCAAAACTGAAAAGCCATTTTCGTCGATCAGGAACGGATACTCGTTCGTGCCATGCATGGTGCCACGATATTTGATCACACGCAAGCGCCGCGAAGAAATCTGCTCGTTCACACGATGGTCGAGCACAATCACACAGTCGGAGACGTACTCCTCCAAGCCCTGACGGGTCAGAGTTCCATCGCCTCTTTCGCCGGTGATAATGGCTGTGACGCCACGGTCTTTCAACCAACGAAAAAGACGGCGCAATTCCGAACGCAAGATCATTGGGTTGGGCAGCCCCGAGAAAAGCGATTCGATCGTGTCCAGCACCACGCGCTTGGCACCAATAGAGTCAATTGCCTGCCCAAGGCGGATGAACAAGCCTTCGAGGTCAAATTCACCAGTCTCTTCGATCTCACTGCGTTCAATATAAACATAATCCAGCACTATCTTTTTACGTGCCATCAGGTCTTTCAAATTGAAACCAAGCGAGGCGACATTCTCGGTCAGATCTTTGGCGGTTTCTTCAAATGCCATAAAAACGCCCGGCTCCTTGAACTGGGTCGCACCGCGCACTAAAAACTCCATCGCAAGTAGGGTTTTACCGCAACCAGCGCCGCCACAGACCAGAGTGGTGCGCCCGGTAGGGATGCCGCCGCCGGTGATCTCATCCAACCCTGTAATGCCTGTCGGGGATTTAGGTAACTGCTTGAACGGCTTTTTCATTTTTATTGGCTCCGTTTCATGTGTAGTAAACAGCACATTCTATTTTTGATTTTTCAAGGAAACACGAAGTTGCAATTGCCTCATAAAGAAACAGAGCTGAGCGCCTTTTTAAAAAGCATCCAGCCCTGATTAACGCAATTGAGGTTTAACGAAGACAGAGGACCTGTAAAACTCAATGCAATTTCGTAAAAAATCCCCAGATGCACCCAAATATCAAAAATGGATGTGCTGGGGAGAAGGAAAAAAGGTCTTTTGTTTTTTTCATTATTGTGACATGTCCAAAACAAAAACTAAAGTACAGTATAGCACGCTCTTCCGCAACAAATAATATTACATTTGTCATATTTTCGCCGGACTCTCTTCAAATAGTTTAGGCGGACAAAAGATTTTTTACAGCGTACTCCAGTTTCGCGGTCGTCAAGGCTGGTGATACGAGCGTCCTTCCCCAAAGAACGAGACCTATTGAAAAAAGACTTGAATTTTTTTCAAAACCCCATCACGGCAGAAGATGTGTTCGCTGTTTGACGCATCCACACGATGCTCTTTGAATTCGAGGGATCGTCCATCCGCAAAATGGATGAGGAGCGCTCTGCGGTCGGACTTGCTCAAGATGACTGGCAACTGACAAACAGTGAAGGCAAGGCTGTTCGCAGGCACAGAAAGTTCATACTGCGCCCCTGCAACGTCGTAATAGGAAAACGTGGACGGGCTCAGAATACATTCCTGTTGATC
>JBAIYF010000191.1:0-3859 GCA_037916115.1 Anaerolineales bacterium | reverse complement strand
GTGACGATAAGAAAAGCATAGCTCAACCAGAGGCGCGAACGGAGGGATGTGAACATGAAATTAAGCGACCAGCTTATACCCCACACCGGTAACGGTCTCGATCTTCACATTACCGCCCTCAAGTTTTTTACGAAGGTGGGCAACATGCACATCCACAGTGCGGGTCTGCCCGTAGTAATCGAACCCCCAGGCAGATTGCAGCAATTGCTCGCGCGAGAACACCCGCCCGGGCGCTTCTGCCAGGGTGAGTAAAAGGTCAAATTCCTGGGCACGCAGATCCAAGGTCCGTGAAGCGAGGCGGGCTTCCCGTGAAACGGGGTCAATGGTCAAGTCGCCGCGATGGATGGGTCTATGACCCGCTGATTTCTTGCCTTCACTCCGGCGCAAAATAGCTTTGACGCGCGCCGCCAGCTCACGCGGATTGAATGGTTTGGTTAGGTAATCATCTGCCCCCAATTCAAGCCCGAGAATTCTATCGATGTCTTCATCGCGCGCGGTAAGCATAATAATGGGTACTTCATCGCCCGCCGAACGCAGCCTGCGGCAAACGTCAAACCCATCCACCTTGGGAAGCATCACATCCAACACAATGAGTGCCGGTTTTTGCTTAACCGCCTCAGCCAGCGCAGACTCGCCGTCGGCGCATGCATGAACACGATACCCATCACGCTCAAGGTACATGCGCGCCAATTCAATAATGGACGGCTCGTCATCCACGAGCAGGATCAACTCAGATGGCATCTAAACAATGGCAACGCACTCGATCTCGACCAGTGCTCCCTTGGGCAAGCCAGCCACAGCTACAGTGGTACGGGCAGGCGGGTTCTCGTGGAACTCTTCGGTGTAGATGGCATTCATTTTGGCGAAGTCACCCATATCCTTGAGAAAGACGGTGGTCTTGATGACATTCCCCATACTGGTTCCGGCAGCTTCCAAAACATTCTTGAGATTGGCAAGCACCTGCCGTGTCTGTTCTTCCACCCCGCCGGGGACAAGTTCCATCGTAACCGGATCCAGCCCAACCTGACCGGCTGTATAAACCATATTTCCAATGGAGATCGCCTGAGAGTACGGACCGATGGCTTTGGGGGCTTTTTCAGTATAAACAACACGCTTGTTCATGATTTCCTCGTTTCTATTGCGATGAGATTGGGCGTATTTTAATCCAAACTCAAGATATTCCCGAAGAAATCATGAATCCCGTTCAGGGATGTTCTCCTGAGCGGGATTCGTGTGGGCACTAGGAATCTCTTCCGCTTCCCTCTTGCTGAGGCTTGTTTGCCTCACGAAAGGCTTTGACCGCCTCTCGAAGCGCCTTGAATGTGCCGCCCATGCCATCCTTAATGGACTTCAACTGTTCACGGGCTTCCTTGAGAGTGGATTTGGCTTTTTCGGCATCCGTCACCTCACCATTGGCGTTGAAGCCAGAGTGTGTACGGATGGTATCGCTCAACGCTTCATATTGTGGACGGGTGGAGGTCAGCGCCGCTGCATACGCATCCAAAGCAGATTGCAGGCTGGTCACGTCTTTTCCATTGGCTGATGCCTTATCGATCATCTCCTGGAATTTGGCGATGTGCGCATCTGTATCTTCGAATGCCTTACCAAGGCGCTCGTGCGCCTTGACGGCACGAGCCCAAGCAGACTCCAATTTATCGTTATTCGTCGCTGGCGGGTTTTCATCCGCGGCAAAGGCACTGGTTACAGGAAGAGCCGCAAAAACAAGCGCCGCCACGAGGACCGCAACTATGATTTTTGAAAAACTATTTTTCATCGTTAATCTCCTTTTGTTTGATTACGATGAAATTGTAGAAGCAGGGGGTTATCGGAGTATGGCAGGGATGTAAAAAGGTTGTAAATTCCTGAGAGCAAATCCGCAGATTACAAGATTACGCAGATAGTTAAACATCTGTGCCATCTGCGTAATCTGTGGATGGTTATTTACGGCTTCGGCAGCACCATCGGCGTGAGCGTGACCGTAGGCTGCGGAATAGGCGTGGGCAGCAGCTCCGTCCAGCCGCTATAGGCGAAATATTCCGAAAGGAATTGCGCCCGCTCACGCTCATTCATCGGGCGCGGACGGGAGAAATCTTCCAGCATGGCGGTCAACAACTCGGTGCCAATATACCTGCCATCGTAAAAAACGTGCCGGTCAATGAACTCGCGGCGGGTTTCGTCGATCACAGAGCCGTCGGGTAGTTCGTAGGTCATCTGGTCGAAGAACAAATTGCCCAACCCAAAGTGAATGAACGAGTCACCGCGGAACTCCATCAGGTGCGGATAATGCGCCTGCGACCCGCTCACGATGGTCGCGCCTGCATCTGCCACCGCGTGAAAGCCCTCTTCATGTTTGTAACACGGACCTGAGTGATAGCACTCCTCATGCTGAAACGTAAAAATGACCATGTAGCCTTGGGCGGTCACATCTTTGATCTGCTGGGTGAAAAATTCATAGTCGCAATCTGCTGCGCCAGGCTTGAAATCGGTAGCCTTCACGAAGGTGTATGAAATTTTTCCATTGCAACCCATGAACGCGATCTTGTTGCCATTCACTTCCATCAAAACAGGCTTGCGCCCTTCTTCTTCATTCGCGCCACCGCCATAATAGGGAATGCCATTCTGTTTGTAAATTTCCAATGTATCGAGCATGGCTTGCGTGCCGCGGTCGGCAAAATGATCGCCGGTCAATTCAACAATATCAGTACCGACGTAATTCAACAGCTCCATATACTTGGGGTCGCTGCACAAAATAAAATTGGTATAGCCCGGCTTGGGGAATGGGCAATCCGGGTCGAACGGCACTTCGTTGCTGATGTGTGTCACATCGGCATTCACCAGCCAGTCGTGAATCAATTCGCCGGGGCGCGTCACCCCTTTGGTTTCCATGGTGAACGCTGTGGCACGCACAAGAGCGGTCACGCCGGTCATCACCACCGTTGCCATCTTCGATGCGTCGCGATTCGAAGTGGGCAAGTCAAACGCAGCACCCGTCAGCCCAAATGTCACCTTCAACGGGTAGGCACTCGCCTCAAACTCCTTGCGGATCGGCGACTGTCCATCCACGGTCAATACTTTCCATTTCGGTTGGATTTCTTCGAACGGAATGATCGCCCAACTAAACGGCTGTTTCCACGCCTCAGCCAGAATCTCATCGGATGCAACGGTTCGGACTGCGCCCGAAGCGGGTTCGCCCCACAGGGCAGTCAATGCCTTCAGAGTGGATTCTGCCATGAGCAGCGGCTGACCGTTCCCAGTTAAGGATGAGCCGTTCTTCCAGGCATCGATCAAGTCTGTGGACGGGATGCCATCTGTCACTGTAGGAAAAGGCGCAACGAGGGCATAAATCCAAACTGAGCCTGAGTCGGCAACATCCAATGTTTGGGTAGCGAGGTCAGACGAATCGACAAGCGGCACGCCAGAGAGTTTGGCAACGGCGCGCAAATCTGCGGGAACGGCAGGACTCACCCACAGCGCATCCGCCATCGGTGGTTGCGTGGAAGTTGGTTGAGGCGCGGCGGTAGTCGGCTCAGCCGGGGTTTCTGTGGCAGGAGCACAGGCAGAAACAAGAATAAAGAGAATGAGAATGAATGTGATTTTTTTCATGGCAAAATAAAAGTACGAAGCAAAACGCCTCGTACTTTGTTATTTATGTGCAGGCGCGGAAGTTAGTTTACACCCAGTTTGGATGCTAGACCACCACTTTTGCCAGCGTGTAGGATTTGAGCGCGTCTCCATCGACGGTAACACCCAAGCCAGGTTTGTTCGGCACGTCGATGGTCGAGTCGGCGTTGAGGACAAAGGTTTCGTGGGTGATGTCACGTTTGTAATAGCGGTCTGAAGCTGAGACATCACTGGGCAG
>JBAIYF010000190.1:0-1741 GCA_037916115.1 Anaerolineales bacterium | reverse complement strand
GGTGCTTATATTGTTGCTCGCGATAACCTTGGCGAACTTCCAGCTCAAACGGCGGGGGCTGCGTTGCTGACAGATTACATCCTTACGGTATCCGTTTCAATTTCGTCGGGCGTGGCGCAGATCGTTTCGGCGTACCCAGAATTATTTCCCTACCGCGTGTTAATTGCTGTAGTTGCGGTTTTTTTCATCATGTTGATCAATCTTCGCGGAGTTAAGGAGTCTGGTACGGCATTTGCGATTCCCACTTATTTTTTTGTTGTTGCCATGGTGGGAACAGTAGCGTATGGCTTGTTCCGTTATTTTTCGGGTTCATTGGGCATGGTGGTCGATCCGCCTGCATTTGAACCGCATACTATTATTACTACCATCACCCCATTTATCCTATTACATGCTTTTGCCAACGGTACGACTGCCCTTACAGGTGTGGAAGCGATTTCCAATGGCATTACAGCTTTCAAGGAGCCTCGCAGCCGCAACGCTGGTATCACACTGATCTGGATGTCAGTGATTTTGGGTACTTTATTCCTTGCCCTGTCCTTTCTTACAAGCACAGTTCATGCGGTCTATTCTGAAGAAGAGACTGTTGTTTCACAATTGGCACGCACGATCTTTGATGGACGTGGTCCTTTATACTTCATGATTATTACTGGTACGACTGTCATTTTGATCATGGCTGCCAATACGGCTTTTGCCGATTTTCCCCGTCTTGGTGCTTTGCATGCCGCAGATGGCTTTCTGCCACGCCAGTTGACCTACCGTGGCAGTCGATTAGTCTTCTCAAGAGGCATCATCACTTTGGCGATTATATCTTCGCTTTTGATCATTGTTTTCCAGGCAAGTGTTACCCGCTTGATCCCCCTCTATGCCATTGGTGTTTTCCTTTCGTTTACCCTATCTCAGGCGGGCATGGCGCGTCGCTGGTGGAAGATTGGTCACCTGAAACCTGGGGAAGAGATTGTCGAACCTGGCTCAGTATTGAAATATGAAAAAGGTTGGCAATATCGTATGGTTATCAATGGTTTTGGCGCAATATGCACAGCCGTTGTCATGGTGGTTTTTGCAGTGACAAAGTTCAGGGAAGGAGCCTGGGTTGTATTGATATTGACCCCAGTGCTTGTAATGATATTTTTCTCCATCCATCATCACTATAAACGTGTGGCTAAAAAACTTTCGCTGGATAATTTTGGAGTCGCACCGCTTCATACGACACGCCATCGCATCATCATGCCAGTGAGCGGTGTTCATTTGGGAACTTTATCTGCATTGCATTATGCCCGCATGTTGTCAGATGACGTTACAGCTGTGCATGTCACCATTGAACCTGCCGAAGCTGAGAAGATACGCCAAAAATGGGAGTTATGGGGTGAAGGGGTGAGGCTGGTAATGTTGAACTCGCCTTATCGTCTCTTTATTGAGCCGTTACTTAAGTATGTTGCAGATCTTGCTGAACAGCGTCAGCCCGGCGAGAAGATCACCATTGTGGTACCAGAGTTCATTTCGGAAAATCAGGTGACCGCCTCACTCCACATGAATACCGCAGATCTTCTTCGTAAGCGCCTAAAACGACAGCAAGGTATTGTGATCATCAATGTGCCATATCATGTAAATGAGAATGATCGTAGTATGCTGTGAAGTGTTGATGAGGGGATGGGGTGTAAATAAAAGTTCTAACAAAAAAGACCTCGGAGAAAATTCCGAGGTCTTTTTTTTACGGCTACTTGGCGAAGATCACATACCAGGC
>JBAIYF010000189.1:0-2134 GCA_037916115.1 Anaerolineales bacterium | reverse complement strand
TCACAATGAACTATGAGATTGCTTCGTCGCAAAAAACGCTCCTCGCAATGACAGACACGATAAGGAGTAAAACACCATGACTGAAACACTTCCCATGGCTGGCGCCCCCGCAAATGTGAACGGCGTTGGTCTTACCAAAAACGATTACCGCGGCGCTCCCAACACTTTGTGCCAGGGCTGCGGACACAACTCGATCTCAAACCAGATCATCGCGGCAATGTACGAAATGAACGTACTACCCGAAGATGTGATCAAGTTCTCCGGCATTGGTTGTTCGTCCAAATCGCCGACCTATTTCATGAACCGTAGTTTCGGTTTCAACTCCCTGCACGGACGCATGCCGTCCATTGCCACGGGTGCATTGTTCGGTGATGCGCATATGAAGGGCATCGGCGTTTCCGGCGACGGTGACAGCGCCAGCATCGGTATGGGTCAGTTCAAGCATGCCATGCGCCGCAATGTGAACATGGTGTACATCGTTGAAAACAACGGTGTGTACGGTCTCACCAAAGGACAGTTCTCTGCCACTGCTGAAAAAGGCTTGCAGCTGAAGAAGCAAGGCGAGAATCCTTACATGCCCGTCGATATCTGCTCCGAAGCGCTGATCTCAAATGCAACCTTTGTGGCGCGCTCTTTCGCAGGCAACCCCAAGCAGGTGAAAGAAATTCTCAAAGCCGCCTTTGCGCACAACGGCATTGCCGTGCTCGATATCATCAGCCCGTGCGTGACCTTCAACAATCAAGAAAATGCCTATCACTCATACGCCTGGGGCAAGGATCACGAAGAACCCCTGCACGAAATTTCCTATATCGCCCCGC
Organism: Anaerolineales bacterium; assembly: GCA_037916115.1. GTDB lineage: Bacteria > Chloroflexota > Anaerolineae > Anaerolineales > Villigracilaceae > Villigracilis. The sequence continues at coordinate 1,316 of JBAIYF010000189.1, read as the reverse complement.
GCAATGAGATCATACTTGAACGTGAAATGAATGAAGGCGAAGTACGCGAAGTCGCCATGCATGATGGTTCGGTGGTCATTCTCAAGAACCTCGAAAAGGGCTACGACCCCACCAACCGCATGCAGGCATTGCAAGCACTCGAAGAAGCCCGCGAGAACAACTGGCTGCTCACCGGCTTGATCTACGTCAACACTAACAAACCGACCCTCACTGAAATCTACAACCTGGTGGATACCCCGCTCAACCGCCTGACCGAAACCGACCTGCGCCCCGACCGCGCCATGATCGACAAGGTCAATGCCTTGATGTTCTAGCCCCCTCCGCCTTCGGCACCTCCCCCAAATCCAAAAACCGGATTTGGGGGAGGATTTTTTATTTTATAATCTTAATGAAATGAAAAATTTTGAGAACGAAATCACGCTTGAATACATCCGCGCATCGGGACCTGGGGGACAGAATGTGAACAAGGTCGCGACGGCGGTGCAACTGCGCTTTGACGTGCTCAACTCCCCGTCGCTCGGCTCCGATCTTAAGGGACGGCTGATTCAACTTGCCGGGAAACGCATCAACTCTGAAGGCGTTTTGATCCTCGAAGCAAAGCGCTTCCGCACCCAGGAGGCGAACCGCAAAGATGCGCTGGCGAAGTTCTACGAATTGATCCGCAAAGCGGGAGAAAAGCCCAAGACACGTCAAAAGACCAAACCGACGAAGGCATCAAAAGAAGAAAGAATCAAAGAAAAGAAAATACGTGGCGGGATTAAGAAAATTCGCCGTGAAAAGATGCGTATCGAAGATTAACCGCAGCTTTCTCTCTAAAGAAACATCCGAAATTCAACCTAATTTGAGTTTATTCATAAACAAAAAATGCCCAGCCCGCGCAATCCGCGGGTTTATGATGTTCGTCATTTGAATAGTGGGGAATTTTGTGCAACAATTTTTTTGATGCAAAGTTCTCTCACCTAGTTAAAGGGTTGTATATATGAACAACACCGTAATATCCGTTAAAGACTTCCGAAAAACCTACGGAGATCACGTCGCCGTGGATAACATCACCTTTGAGGTCAAACAAGGGGAGATATTTGGTCTACTGGGACCCAATGGTGCAGGAAAGACCAGCACGCTTGAATGCCTGGAAGGCTTGCGCACCCCGAATGGCGGACAACTGCGAGTAGCTGGCATCGACCCTGCCAGCGGGTCTCGTGAACTGCGAAATGTGATCGGCGTACAACTTCAATCAGCAGGGCTGCCAGAAAGCATCACACCAGAAGAAGCCATGAAGTTCTTCTGCGCCTATCACAACACCGCTCCCCGCATGG
>JBAIYF010000188.1:0-2208 GCA_037916115.1 Anaerolineales bacterium | reverse complement strand
CGTAGACTCAGGTTCGACCGATGCGACCGTCTCCATTGCCGAGACGTACGGCGCGAAGGTCGTCCACATCCCTTCGGCGGAGTTTACGTTTGGGCGGTCGCTCAACTTCGGGGTCCGCGCTGCGAGCCGTGACCTGATCGTCATCGCCAGCGCGCATGTCTATCCCGTCTATCCCGATTGGCTGGAGACGTTGCTGAGTCCATTCCAAGATGAGCAAGTCGCGCTCACTTACGGCAAACAGCGCGGATACGAAGGTTCGAAATATTCTGAACATCAGATCTTTCATCAGTGGTATCCCGATGCGAGCAATTCAGATCAAGTGACTACATTCTGCAACAACGCCAACTCCGCCATCCGCAAACGTTTATGGGACTTGCATCCCTACGACGAAACGCTGACCGGGCTCGAAGACCTCGAATGGGGCAAGTGGGCAAAGGGGCAGGGATACAAAATATCCTACGTTGCCGAGGCGGAGATCGTTCACATCCACAACGAAACGCCGCGCGGAGTTTACAACCGCTATCGTCGCGAAGCGATGGCACTGCGCCGCATCTATCCCGAAACGAATTTCAACTTGTACGATTTCTTCCGCCTGACCTTCACCAACATCCTCAGCGACTTGTGGCATGCCGCCCGTGAAGGTGTTTTGTTGAAAAGCTTGACGTCCATTTTTTGGTTTCGCTTCGTACAGTTTCGTGGGACATATATGGGGCATCGTGAGACGAGTCTGGTCACGCCGCAGCTGCGGGAGACGTTCTATTATGCGAGGGAACGAAAGAAAAAAGATGAAAGAATACGGGATGTGAAGCCGATAAAGTACGACCCAAAATAGGAGGCTGTATGTTCTCAAAATTGTTTGGCAAGAAACAACCAGAACCAAAGAAATTCTTTCCCGAAAACAGGCTTGAAGCCCTGCTCATGCAGGCAGCAACAAAACCGGCACTGCGCCCCGAGTTCTACAAGGAATTGGTCGCTTCGGATCTGTTCGTGCTGATCATGCCGCGCCAGAACCAAAGCGGAAGGTTCGTGGCGGAACCCGGCGATACATTGAGCATCAAAGGCGGAGTCTTCAACGGCAAACAATTGATTCCCGTGTTCACGTCTGAGCGGAGGCTTCGGGAATACATTACCGGGAATGACACACTGGCAAAACTCAACGGGCAGGCATTGTTCTCCATGCTGGCAGAGCAGTCGCAGGGCGCGCTCCTCAACCCCGGCTCTGGTTATGGCAAGGAATTTACATTGTCGGAAATAGCGGGTCTTGCGGATGGTTCGATCTTTCAGCCGTCAAAACAGACCCTGCAAAAAGATACCGAACTGCTCATCAGTATGCCGAGCGTTTACCCAACAAAATTGGTGGAGCATCTCACCGCCTATTTCAACGGACGTTCCGAGGTCAAACGCGCATACTTTGCGCAGATCCACGCCCCGCAGACGGGGGAACCGCCCCACCTTCTTTTTGCCATCGATACCGCAGGTGACTTTGAGCCTCTCGCATCAGAGTTAAACCTCCTCTTTCGGGATATTCTTGCGCAGGGGGAAGTAGTGGATATGGTCCAGATCGGGAAGACTACACTCGACGATTATTTTTTGAAACAACAACCATTCTTTCAAAGACAGTAAATTGGGTTGCAGGTTGATAAGTTGATATAATCCCCGCACCCGGCACCATGGATGGTGCCGTTGAGGCAAAAAAACATGACCCTGCTCGACACCCTAAACCGACCCCTGCGTGACCTGCGTATCTCCGTCACAGACCGCTGCAACTTCCGCTGTGTGTATTGCATGCCAAAGGAAGTCTTTGGTCCTGATTACCAGTTCCTGAACCGCAACATGGTGCTGACCTTTGAGGAGATCACCCGGCTTGCGCGTCTGTTCGTTTCGTTTGGGGTGAAGAAGATCCGCCTCACGGGCGGTGAGCCGCTCGTCCGCAAAGACTTTCCCGATTTGGTTGCCATGCTGTCGCAAATCCCTGATCTTGATCTGACGATGACGACCAACGGTTCACTTCTGCCGCGGTTCGCCGAACAGCTCAAAAAGTCCGGGTTGAAGCGTGTAACGGTCAGCCTCGACTCGCTGGATAATGAAATTTTCAAAGCCATGAACGATGTCGATTTCCCGGTCGAAAAAGTGCTCGAAGGCATGGATGCCGCCAAAGCCGCCGGGCTGGAACCGATCAAGGTCAACATGGTGGTGAAGCGCGGCGTG
>JBAIYF010000187.1:0-2297 GCA_037916115.1 Anaerolineales bacterium | reverse complement strand
TGAGGCGCAATTGCTGGCGTTCACGCGAGTCTTCTTGCGAAATCCCGGTCTTGTCATCCTCGATGAAGCCTCATCCCGGCTTGACCCTGCCACCGAGCAGAAACTCGAACACGCGATAGACAAACTGCTGCAAGGACGCACCGCAATCATCATCGCCCACAGGCTCGACACGCTGCACCGCGCCGACGATGTGCTCATCCTCGATAATGGCTCCGTGCTCGAATATGGCAACCGCAAAGAACTGGCATCCAACCCGAACGCAAGGTTTTATCAATTGCTGCAAACGGGTTTGGAGGAAGTGCTCGCATAGCGGACGATGGACGACAGACCATAGACCATTGCCCTTACTCTTATCGTCTATCGTCCATGGTCAATCGTCGAAGACCCTTCGTGCCCATTATGTTTAAGAACAGGTATTTACTATGACCGAAACCACCCTCAACCCAAAAGACCTCAACATCCCCGCCTTACCCGCGTGGAAAGTTGTGCTCGAACTCATCCGCTTTCGCCCCTGGCTCTGGTTCGTTGACCTCGTCAGTGTTGCGCTCGTCCGCTTCTGCTGGCAGATCGGACCCGCGCTCATCATGAAAGCCTTCTTCGACATGCTCACCGGTGAAGCGCAACTGACCTTCGGAATTTGGGCAGTCGTCGCCTTCTTCATTGCCCTCTTTTTTGGGCGCTTGATCGCAACCTATGGCTTCTACTACGCCGACGTTCCCATCTTTGCAGACATGGGCACACTCATGCGCAAGAATTTACTGACGCACATTCTCAAACGTCCCGGCGCCTCACAGTTGCCCGATTCCCCCGGCGAAGCCATCAGCCGCTTCAAGGGTGATGTGCAGGAAATTCCCATGTTCGTCATCATGGTCAACGACGTGATGGTCGGCTTGGGCATTATCGCCGTCTCCATTGTTTTGATGACGCAGATCAGCCCATCGGTCACCGTCATGGCGCTGGTGCCGCTGGTCATCGTTGGCATCATTGCCAATGTCGCCACAGGTCGCATCGAACATTACCGCCGCGCCTCGCGTCAAGCCGCAGGCAAAGTGACTGGGTTCATCGGAGAATTCTTCGGCGCCGTACAAGCCGTGAAGATCGCCACTGCCGAACAGAACATCATCAAGCACTTTCACAGCATTAACGACGAACGACGCAAGTTAACCATCCGCGAAAAACTTTTCGACGAAGTGCTGGGTTCGCTGTATCGCAATACCTCCACACTTGGCACAGGCGTCATTCTGATTCTGGTCGGTCAATCCATGCGCACGGGCAACTTCACCCTCGGCGACTTCTCGCTCTTCGTCTATCTCCTGCAAAGCATGGGCGACCTCACCACCTTCGGCGGCATGCTCTGGGCGCGTTACAAACAAATGTCCGTCTCCGTCAAACGCATGTACCGCCTGATGGAAAATGCCCCGCTGGATGCGCTCGTCGAACACGCGAAGATAGACTTGGATCATGACCTGCCCGAAGTGACCTACCCGACGAAAACCGCCTCAGACCGACTGAACGAACTGGTCGCTGACCATCTGACCTTTCACTACCCGAATTCGGTCAACGGCATCGAAGACATCTCACTCAAAATCAAACGCGGTTCACTGACAGTTATCACCGGTCGCATCGGCTCTGGCAAAACGACATTACTGCGCACATTGCTGGGTTTGCTACCAGCCGAGTCAGGCGAAATCCGCTGGAACGGACAGGTCGTCACCGACGCGGGCAACTTCTTCGTCCCGCCGCGTTGCGCCTACACTGGGCAAGTCCCGCGCCTGTTCAGCAACACCTTGCGAAATAACATTTTGCTTGGTTTGAACAAAAGCGACGACGAGATATACAAGTCCACCAAACTCGCCGTCATGGACAGAGACCTGGAAATCCTCGATGACGACCTCGAAACGATGGTCGGCTCACGCGGCGTCAAGCTATCCGGCGGGCAGGCACAACGTACCGCCGCTGCCCGCATGTTCATCCGCGATACGGAACTGGTTGTCTTTGACGATCTCTCCAGCGCGCTGGATGTGGAAACTGAACGTCAGCTTTGGGAGCGCATCTTTGAAGCAGGGAATCAAATGACCTGTCTCGTCGTCTCCCATCGTCGTCCGCTTTTGAGGCGCGCCGACCACATCATCGTCCTCAAGGACGGCAAGGTAGAATCCGAAGGCACACTGGACGAACTTCTTGAAAAGAGTCAGGAAATGCGTGAACTTTGGAAATTGGAAGAATAAATACTGACGATGGACGACAGACCATAGACCATTTCAAGTTCCATCGTCCATCGTCTATGGTCAAACGTC
>JBAIYF010000186.1:0-2720 GCA_037916115.1 Anaerolineales bacterium | reverse complement strand
GAGCGGGTATCTGGCAGTAATGGGTTTGGCAGGAAGTCTGGCGCGAGGGTTACGTCGTTCACGGTAACGCCTTTCTTTTCGCGGGCGGCGCGGGCAACCAGAGATTGTTCGCGGCTTACGGGGATGGAGCGTTTCTCCGACACCATGATGCGCCCGGGTTCGCCTGCACCGGCGGTGAGCACCAAATTCTCACCAGCTTCATCGAGTAGATAAATGTGAGAGTGGTACAGACTGAAACGTTCCTTGGTCAGGTCTACCACGGTTTGCAGCAGGCGGGTGGTTTCAAGGATCGTGGACGTTGCAGTTCCCACTTCTGCCACCGTTGCGAGATCTTTGGTACGGGCGGCAACGCGTTCCTCAAGGTTGGCGATGAAGTCGCGTAGCTGTTGGGTCATGCGGTTGAATGTACCTGCCAGGATACCGATCTCGTCGCCGGTTTCAACCTTTGCTTGAATGTTGATGTTGCCGCCGGCAATGGCTTCTGCTACGGTGGTAAGACGGGTGATCGGTCCGGAGAGGTTTTGTGAGAGGAACACACCGAATAGAACAACCAGGACTGCGATAAATGAACCGGTCACAATATTGTTTTGCCGCGCCTCTTGGATGGGAGCCAGGTACGCTCCTTGTGGCTGGGCAAACACTACCAGCCAGGGTTGAGTATTGGTTGCTACAACTGACGCTTGTTCAAGTTCCTGCCCGCCTTGCTGAAGTTCTGCCGCAAAGTGCGGGCTGGTTTTATAGTTTTCCAAACCTGCTTGAAATTCAGGGATGTTGGTTGAAAGTTCTTCGGGAGTGCCAGGGGGCATAAAACGCTGCGCCTGCAGGGCTGTAAGTGTGGCAATATCGAGGGGAACGATGGATTTATACACGATATCGCGATTGACACCATGTGCGATACGTACATAGTTTTCGTCCACCAGCACACCGAAGGAGCCTTCGCCCGCCAGACCCGCTTCTGAGGAAATGATATCCTGCAGAATGGCGGCATCAAAGCGTTTGCGGATAACACCGATCAGTTCACCGTTTTTGTTGCGGATGGGCGCCGCAAAATAAAGAGAGGCGCGTTTAGTAACGGTATCGTATTCCAGTGTGGAGGCGTAGGGCAGGTTGGTGGCAAGTACTTCCTGAAAATAGTAACGGTCAGAACGGTCGCTTCCAATGGCGGTTGGGTCTGTGTCAATAAGAGTGGTGCCGTTTTTATCGAGGATGGCAACCGAGTTCATGTACACCGGGCTTTCGCTGAGAAGCGCTCGCAAATAGTTGTTTGCACGCTCTTCTTCCGGGCTGCCCGCGCGTGAACCAGTGGGGAGGGATGTGTAATCTACCACTGCGGGGGCTTGTCCCTGTGAACGAATAACATCCAGGTTGTTTTCAACAAACCCATCTATGCGGTCTGCCACCAATTGGGCGGCATTGGTGAGGCGTGCATTTGCATCGTTGGTGAGGGTTTGGTTTTGGTTTCTATCTGCGATAACGGCAATGATCGCCAGCGGGATGAGGGCGGCAAGCAACAGGGATGTGATGAGTTTCGTGCGCAGGTTAAGGTTGCGCCAGCTCAGGTTGATGGGTCTGGGAGTGGGTGATGAATTCATGGTTATCTCGCTCCTCTCTTATTGCAGGAAAGACGGGTCCAGGAGGACATTAATATCAGGCGGGTGGGTGACTAAACCGGAGTTTACAAGGAAGTCCAGTTCGAACTGGGCAGTGAAGAATACCGAATTTGTATCGGAACCCGGTTGGAAAGTAGCGAGGTTGGCGGCACGGTCAAAGAATTTGATGCCTTCAAAACTAATATCTTCAACGTTTTGCCCAGTGGCCCGGGCAATAATGGCGTTGCCTTCGGCGGGGTTTGCCTGCCAATATTCCACCGCCTCAAACCAGGCATCGATGAAGTTACGCACATCTTCGGGGCGTTGTTGAATGAACTGATTGGTGAATACAATCGTATCTACGATGACACCCGGGGCATCGGCGCTGGTGAAGAGGACGCCATTGCCTTTATTGCGCGCCTGTGAGGCGTATGGTTCATACGTGTGACCGATATCGATCTTGGATGGCAACGCCTCAGCCACGGCTTCGGGGGCTGTTTCCACGAGCTGTACATCGTTGATGCTCAATCCATATTTTTCCAGCATGGCACGTATCAGCAATTCGCCGAAGGTACCAGTGGCAACGCCGATGCGCTTTCCGCGCAGGTCTTTTGTTTCCATCACTTCTGGTGAGGCAAGGATCTGGTCTGCACCGTCTGAATTGTCTGTGACCAATACGACTGTTGAGGAATTTGCCACATCTTCCAGCATGGCGTCACCGAGCACCAGAGTGGCTGCATCTACAAAGCCTGAGGCGATCTGGGGTGAGGTGTCTTTGAGGGTGGGCAATAGAACCAGCTCAACCTCAATGTTGTGTTTTTCGAAGAGACCCAGTTCCTGTGCGATGACGAGGGGATACCAGCCGGAGTATAAACTCCAGCCAACGCGGATGGGGGTCTTTTCGGCGGCTGTGCTATTCGTCCCTGAGCAGGCTGCCAGAAGAATGGCAACCAGTACCAGGGTGGAAAGGAGGCGTGTGTTCGATTTATTCATGTCTGACTCCTCTTTTTATTCCGTGCGGCTTTCGGTGGCAGCCGGTGCAAGGGTGATGGCAGTTGGCTTCATGCCGAGGGCGTGCCCGAGTTCTCGTGCGGCGACCTGTAAGGCGCTTTCGACGCTGGTGGCACTTTG
>JBAIYF010000185.1:0-2726 GCA_037916115.1 Anaerolineales bacterium | reverse complement strand
TATCCAAGCGCAAGGCACACATTCCGCCGCTTGTATTGGAATAAAAAACAGACCGGGTAAAACCCGGTCTGTTTTTTATTCACTGTAGTTTATTTATATTTTTCTTTTACGCCCCCATTATTTCCTTTATCGTTATTGCCGTTACCATTGTCACTATTGTCTTTACCGTTATTGTCTTTACCGTTACCTTTACCCTGCTTCCCCTTGCCAACATCAGAAGCACTTGGAGTAGCAGCACTTTCAACTTCATCAGCATCTTCAGAGTCTGCAACTCCGGCATTGGTCGGGTTCAAGTAGATATCCATATCACAATTGTTCGGGCATTCGTCTTCCAAAGAGTCAACCGTGTCTGTGGGCTCGGTGACCGCTGCCGGGGAAGCCACATTAAGCGGCGGGGTTTGCGATTGCGGCATAGATTCGGGCTGGGATGGTTCCAATACCTGAGAAAGGAATGTATCCAAAACCGGGTTCGAGATGCCTGCTTGTTCCAAAACCTGCCCTTGATATTGCAGGGCGGCAATGACCTCATCCATATCTTCTTCATCTGCATCATTCATCAGCCGTTCCAGCGCTGCTTGATAGCTCTGCTTTGCCTCTTCGGCAAGAGAGGGGTCACCGGCAACAGCCAGCCACTCTTCCAACCTGCGCTCGGCAAGCACGATCTCCACCGTCGTGGAATTCGTTGCCACAGCCAGCCAGATGTTTTCACTGGCGCGCTTCAAGCTATAGAACGTGTCGCCGGGCATGGCATTTTGAGCATATGCCGTACTCGTGGATAAAAGCGCAAACGCGAGGATCAAGGCTGCCATGGCTCCGCGCCGAATTGCAGCGCCAGAAATATGGAACGAGCGTTGACGCACCCTCAGGTAATTGGCAAGAGCTTCATTGAAGTAGGAATCAAAGGCGGGGAAGGGTTTTGCATCCTGACCGCTGTGCAGCAGGGCAGCAGACTGGAAAAACGGCTTGAGCGAAGGATCAAACTCAGGGTGAAGGAACAAGTAATCGTCGAGGCTTGAAGCGCTCCGTGAAATCCTGCCGAGGCAAGACTCAAGAACGTGGTCAAAATCGGCGGGCAGTGAAGGCAAAATCCCTTTTTCAAATGAAGCAGTAAACACCCGCAGAGAGGCAACGACGGATGCACGGACATGCTTTGGGGAAATGCCCATCACCCGCGCAATATCTTTATTTGAAAAACCGGAAACAAACTTCAAGATCAACACATGTTGCTGCTCAATTTCGAGCACACGGACCGAGTCGCGGATGAGTTGATGGTCTCTTCGAAATTCACCGCCCCGCGCCAGCGTGTTAACCGCATTATCGGAAGATCGAAAAGAACGATGCGTATGTTTGTATTCGTTTATATGATCGAACGCAATGGAAAAGATCCAATTTTGAAAAGACGATGTAAAAAGAGGGTAATCCGCGAGTCGTTCCCATGCCTTGAAGAAAACTTGAAGGGTGAGCCCCTCAGCAATGCGGTTGGTGGGAACAAGAAAATGAATGTAACGATAGACCTGCCCCATAAGCGGATTGGAAAGCTCGAGGAACGCGGGCACATCTCCGCCTTTTGCCTTGCGCAACAAACGCAAGTCAGCAGGGAGGATCGAGCGTGGGATGGGAAAGGTCGAATTCTTAAGCATGATTTTTCAAAATGCCTGACAAATAAATTCAGACTGTATTTGTATTCTACAATCTTTTTACCGAAAATGCTATAACCCATTTTTTAATGTAGCAAAAAAGGAGGCGAAAAAGCCTCCTTTTTTGCTAAAAACCTTCGAGTGTGCTCAGATCGGCAATCCCATTTGAGAGACTGGCTATACGCTGGAGCAAACCGAGGCGATTTTCTTTCACTTTCTGGTCTTCTGCCATCACCAGCACTTTGTCGAAGAAGGCGTTGATGGCGGGGATGAGTTTGACGATGATCTCGAGGAACTCGTCAATGGACGATGGACGATGGACGGCAGACGATTGAATGGCTGCGTACAAGTCCTTCTCTTCTTTTTCGATGAAGGCTTTATCGTCAATGGTCAATGGTCTATCGCCCAAATTCGCAGAGCGGATGATGCGGACACAGCGGGCGTAACCGGGCAAAATGGATTGCCAATCTTCGCGGCTCACCCACGCCGAGAGCTGCTTCACCGCCCGAGCCGATGCCGCCGGGTTGGCGGATTGTGCCGCCAGCACCGCTTCGACCACGTCGTGCTTGTAACCGGAATCTTTCAATGCCACGGCGAGGCGTCCTTTGATGAAATCGAGAATTTTGGCTTGCGCTTCGTCGTTACATTCGATGGGCTGAGTTTTTGCAGACTTTTTCACAGCGTTGGCAAGATCGAAATCAACATCATGTTCGATGAGCGGTTGGACAAGTCCAATTGCGGCGCGGCGCAAACCGAATGGATCTTTTGCACCGGTGGGAGCAAGACCAGCCGCAAATAAACCAACCAACGAGTCGAGTCTATCCGCGACGACGATGGCTAGACCGGGCTTGGTCTGCGGGACGGTTTGGTATTGCTCGGCAATCGCGGCGGCAACATCTTTCGGCTCGCCCGAGCGCAGGGCATATTCTCCACCGATGATGCCTTGCAGGGAGGTCATTTCGGTGACCATCTGTGTGACCAAATCCGCTTTCATTAAGTGGGCGGCGCGGCGGGCAAAGATAGCCTGGTCAGCATCAAGTTTGAAAGATGGAATCAATTCATTGACCAGTTTCTCGATGCGTTCCGATT
>JBAIYF010000184.1:0-4300 GCA_037916115.1 Anaerolineales bacterium | reverse complement strand
TATTCTAAATCTCGTTCATTTTTTCGACAAGGAGGTCGAGATGACTACATACAATCGTAACAATGTAGGAGATGGCCTGAAGGCCCTCTGGAACAATCTCATCCGCAACCGACAGTTCAACCGGGGCGCAGCATGGGGCATGATGATCATCGGCGCGTTGATCGCGTTCGAAATGTTCAATTTCAGCACCACACAGTACGCCCTGCACGACATGCTCGGCGACTTGAGCTTTGCTGGTATGAAATGGTCCACCATTCTCGCCATTGCCTTCTGTGGTATAGACTTTGCTGGGATTGCCCGCATCTTCACCCCCGAGCAGGGGCGCGACGAACCCGCCGAGGTCTACTACCTGTTCGGCGCATGGATCCTTGCCGCAGGCTTCAACGCCACACTCACCTGGTGGGGCGTTTCAGTCGCAATCGCCCAAAACGGCAACATTCAAGGAACTCCTGCCATGAGTTCCGAAACCATCACCAAAGTTGTCCCCATTTTCGTTGCTGCCATGGTCTGGCTGGTACGCCTTCTCATCATCGGCACCTTCTCACTCGCGGGTGACCGTCTTTTCACCACAGCCCAGGTTCAACAACCGTATCGCAGCAACTACAACCAGCCCCGCCCACAACAACAGCCGCAACCCCAACCCCAGCCTCAGCCACGCCCGGCATACCAACAAAACCCGCGCCCGGCGAATTCATACAGTGCACAACCCTACAACCAACCAAGCAATCAACCTGTTCTGCGCCCAGCATCCCAGATCAACCGCCCCACCCCTGCGCAGACCAATTTTCGCCCGGCACCCAAGCCCGTTCAGTCACAGCAAACTTCCTTCATCCCGCCCGAACCCACCTATCACCCCGTCTCCTACGATGCCCGATCCGACAGCGGAGACCGACGATACGACGCCTAAATCGCCTTTCACAACTTCATAACTTTTCGAGCCGGGTCCCCTGACCCAGAAAAGAGAAACGAACGTATGCCCCGAGCTCGCACTCAAAAAACAAATCAGCACGTCATACCAGCCGCTCCTCCGCAAGAATCCGGGAGCGGCTGTTTTTCCGGTTTTTTCATCGTCCCATTCACCGTCGTCATCCTTAGCTTCATACTTGGCAAACTTGCGCTTAATGCCCATCCCATTCAAGCGGATGCAATGCCCGATGCCACCTCTACCAGCCTTTCCCCCATCTTCAGGCGCGAAGTCCTCTACTGGGCAGACTCCATCATTGAGTGGGCATCCGCCTCAAACCTGGACCCAAACCTGGTTGCCACCATCATGCAGATCGAATCCTGCGGCGACCCGCGTGCCACATCCAGCGCCGGTGCCATGGGACTTTTCCAGGTGATGCCATTCCACTTCCACACCAGCGACAATCCCTACAACCCCAACACCAACGCCGCCCGCGGACTCGCCTACCTTGCCCGTTCACTGGCCGCCGCCAATGGAGATGCCCGTCTCGCCATGGCAGGGTATAACGGCGGTATTGGCGTCATATCGCGCCCCGAATGGACATGGCACGCACAAACCAAGCGCTACGTCCAATATGGCGCGCCCATCTACGCCGACGCAGTCAATGGCATTACAAATAGCAATGCATTGAACGAATGGTATTACACCTACGGTGTCAGCCTGTGTAACCAAGCCAGCAAAAGGCTCGGCTTACCCTAAAATTCCCCAATTTACCAACCAACCCACCAACTCACTTCACCACATTCAGCCAGATCACAAAGGTCGTCCCCTCACCCTCTTTGGATTCAACCTTGATCTGCCCTCCATGCTGTTCCACGATCCACTTTGTAATGGAAAGTCCAAGCCCGAAGCCGCTGGTCTTGGAACGTGTGCGGGATTTCTCGGCACGGTAGAAACGCTCGAAAATATACGGCAAGTCTTCCGCCGGAATACCCGGTCCTGTATCGCGGACAATCAGCCGCGCCTGTTCACCGATGCGTTTCAGGCTGAGGAAAATTTCCCCGCCCTGCGGTGTGTATTGAATAGCATTTGCCACCAGATTCAAAATCACCTGCTTCAGGCGGTCCCGATCCCCATTCACAATAGCTTCATCAATATCGTTGAGGTGAACCTTCACCTTGCTGCCCGCCAGTACACGAATCTCGGTGAACACTTCAGTTAGCAACAGGTCGAGTTCCACCCGCCCAAAATTCAACGTCAACTTGCCCGACTCGGCTTGTGCCAACATGAGCAATCCACTCACAAGACGGTTAAGCCTGCCCGCCTCCTGGTCGATGCTGTTGAGCAGGTCTTCATCTGCCTCTTTGAATTTGCGGATCAGATCTACATTCCCCTTGATAACCGTCAGCGGCGTGCGCAGTTCGTGACTCACATCCGCAAGGAAGCGTTGCTGCGACGTGAACAAAGACTCAAGCCGTTCAAGCGTCTGGTTGACAGATACCACCAGGTCACCCACATCATCCCGCACCGCCCCTTGTGTGGGAATGCGACGCGAGAGATCATCAGCACGGTTGATCTGGTCAACCGTGTCAGCAATATCTTGTAGAGGCGAGAGAGCCCTGCCCAGTACCGTCCACGAGCCCCACATCACCAATCCCACTGCCACCACAGCTATGATCGCCATGATCGAAAGCAGGTTCGTGCGGGTGGCATCCGCCACCGTAAGGCTGGAAGCAACCTGCAGCGTGCCAATGATACGGTTTCGTAACTTAAGCGGAACGGTCAGCACACGCAGATGCGCACCGTCGAGATACGAGTCTTCGTACATTGTCTTGCCCTGTTCAAGCCCGACCGGGTCAAGCGGTTTATCCAACGTGCCAATGGACGGCGAAGTTGTGATGATGTTGCCGTCTGTCCCCCACACTTGAACGTAGGCGTTGGCAGTCATATCCAGTTGCGGCAGGCTGACTATGTTCAAGTCGCCCTCTGCATTGACTGTAGTGGCGCGTACGATCTCACGCGCTACACCTGCCAGCATGGTATCCACCTGGTTCAAAAGAATCACATTGACGAGAATGTACACCGTTGCGCCAAACAAAAGCAAAATTCCGCCCATAAAGGTGGAATACAACATGGTCAGGCGCAGGCGCAGAGACATGGTCATAGTGTACCGTTTTGAGTTTAAGACAGCTTAAGAAAAAAAAAACGGCGGTTGCCCGCCGTTTACGGATTCTCCCTTAACACATAGCCCACACCACGTACAGTATGAATAAGGCGTTGTTCATTCTCTGCTTCCAGTTTCTGGCGCAGGTAGCGGATGTACACTTCAAGCACGTTGCTCTCGCCGCCAAAGTCATACCCCCAAACCCGGTCAAAGATCACCTCACGGGTAAGCACCTGCTTGGGGTGGCGCAGGAACAATTCCAACAACTCGTATTCCTTTGCCGTCAGAGCCACCGTCCGGCTGCCGCGGGTCGCCTGACGCGAACCGGTATCCAGCGAAAGGTCGGCAAATTTCAAAACAGGGATGCGTTCCGGCTGTGTACGGCGCAGAAGTGCGCGCACACGCGCCAGTAACTCATCCAGATTGAACGGCTTGACCATGTAATCGTCCGCTCCGGCATCCAACCCTTGAATGCGGTCCTGAACCGTGTCTTTCGCCGTCAGCATCAGGATGGGAATCGACCCGCCCTGGCGCAGGCGATGGCATACTTCCAATCCGTCCATACCAGGAAGCATCCAATCAAGAACGACAAGGTCCGGAGTATGGTCACGGGCGGCGATCAGCCCCATACGTCCGTCTGTGGCGGTATCAACGGCATACCCTTCGTATGCCAAACCGCGCTGTAACATTTTCAAAATCGCCTGATCGTCTTCAATGATGAGGATACGTTCGTTCATGGATTTACTCCTTGATAAAAATATACCATAAATTCAAACCGCCTATTTGCCTCTCAATTGGCGCAATGCTTCATCAAGATCAATAGGATAGTCTGCCTGAAAGGTCAACCTCTTACCTGTCTCTGGGTGAGTGAACGTTAATGAACGGGCATGCAGCGCCGGGCGGGCAATGATATCCGTTTCAGGGGCACTATAAAGGATATCGCCAAGCAGCGGATGCCCCAACGCATAGGCATGGACTCGGATCTGATGCGTTCTCCCCGTCATGGGCGCCGCCTCGACCAACGCCGCGGCGTGATAGCGTTCCAGGAGCCTAAATCTCGTCTCCGAGCGGACCCCGTTCCGGTCATCCACCACGGTGCGATGCTTGTGTCCCACATTCACTCGCAGCGGGAACTTCGTCACCTTCTCTTCCCATGTCGGGACCCCATTCATCAGGGCATGATAGACCTTCTCCACCTCATGCTTCTCAAACTGAATATTCAACGAGCGATG
>JBAIYF010000183.1:0-3915 GCA_037916115.1 Anaerolineales bacterium | reverse complement strand
TTTTATGGAAGCGGGTATGAACGACTATTTGAGCAAACCATTAAAGTTAAGGGAACTAAGAAAAATGGTGGAGAAGTATTTGAGCAAACTGGCATAAACCGGCTTATTGTGCGATGTTTATGTCGGTATTGCAAATAGACCCAGGAAACAGGGAATTGGTAATAAGGAAAACTTCAGACCCGAGCGGCTGTACGCCAACTCCACGTCGATCGGGCAAGGTTTGTGAGAACCTCTCTCGGTGCTGGATACCGATTTTCTGAAGTCGGTGTTGGGTACATACCTTCAGGTGCAGTAAGTGTCTGCCAATTATCAAACATAAAAATAAAGCACACTGCATGACAAGCCTGGGGCGGCACACGGAAGTGATCAGTTTCTCCGTCAAATGTGTGGATACAACCCATTGCAACGGTTATTTGATCTTTGATCGCTATTAAAGGGATGCTGTCAGAATCTTTTGCGCGCTTTCCGGCAGCACATCCAGCGTATCAAACAATTCCCATGTTTCCTTGTGTATCGCCTCTTTGCCGGGCTCTAATTTCATAAGCGGGGAAAGGCATTCCAGCTCTACAAAACTGTCACCGCAATACAACTCGGCATTGCTGTTGTTGTCGGGGTGTAGATCGTTGGGATGCACGCTGAATGACTTCTTGAAGAGCACGCCATTCACCCAATAGGCAAGCCAGCCTTGCGGGTTGTAGTATCCGATCTTGAAGGGCGGCATGGGCGGCGGGTCGCTTTCGGTGTGGAAAAGGCTGAAGTCATCTTGCAGGCTCAGGCGGGGATCATTGAGGCGGGCGTAGGGCCAGAAGGAAAATTGTCGGTTGGGTAAAAGCCCGGAGGGATCCACATTCCCAACGGGCAGAGGCAGAATCGCTACTCCTCCCAAACGAAGTTGAGTGATCGTCCACGGTGCGAGTTCCACGGGCCACAAGCCATCGTTGATGAGGGTATGGGTGAGGTTCACTTGCGGCTGATCAGCGGCGAGGCGAATCTCGATACGTTTGCGAATGCCTGTACCGGGCTCGGTGTTCGTTTCGAGGATGACGCCATCGGGCAGGTTGGTGATCTTGAGTTCGCCGGTGTCGGGCGCGTATGTACGCGGCATGGCTTCGGGTGCGTGCCACAGTCGGTGCCCGCCTCGAAAATAAAAATCTCCGTACGGTGTGGGGATGGGCGTTTCACCATCCAGCGATGCGAGCAGGTTGGTCTTTCCTTTAGGCGTCAGCCCGCAGATGCGCAGCGAGTGCGTGAAATATTCAAGCTCAAGAAAATCGTTTTTGAGGGTGCGTTTATTCATGGATGAACATTACCAATAGTGGTGAACAAGACTGCGGATGCGGGACTCGTACACGTTGCGGATTTTCTCCATCGCTTCAGGACTCAGGGATGGCAGGTCTGCCGCTTTGACATTATCCTCCGCTTGAGCTGGATTCTTCGCACCCGGTATCGTGCAGGTGACGGCATCGTGCATCAGAATCCAACGCAAGGCAAATTGCGGCATGCTCCAACCAACGGGAATCAGCGGACGCAATTCCTCGACGGATTGCAGGCCTGTTTCGTAATCCACGCCGGAGAAGGTCTCACCACGGTCAAATGACTCACCGTGACGATTGAAGGCGCGATGGTCATCTTTTTCAAACGTGGACTTGACAGTGAGCTTACCGGTCAGCAAGCCGCTGGCGAGAGGCACACGTGCCAGGATGCCGACCTTGCGGCGTATGGCTTCGGGGAAGAATAACTCTGCCGGGCGCTGCCGGAAGATGTTGAAGATGATCTGCACGGTTTGCACATTCGGGTATTCCATGGCTTTGAGCGCTTCTTCCACTTTCTCCACGCTCACGCCGTAATGGCGCAGTTTGCCCGCCTGAACGAGATCATCCAAAACGCCAAAGGTTTCGGGCATGTAAAACACCTCGGTAGGCGGACAGTGTAATTGCAGCAGATCGATGGCTTCTGTGTTCAGGTTCTTCAAGCTGCGTTCGACGAATGCCGTCAGATTTTCTCGGTTGTAGCCTTTTGCCACATGCGGGTCGAGCCGCCGCCCGGCTTTGGTTGCCACATAAATGGTCTCGCTGCGCTCCTTGCGGAGTTGAGCCACCAGCCGTTCCGAGCGTCCGTCGCCATAGACATCAGCAGTGTCTATGAAGTTGACTCCCAAGTCAATGGAACGATGAAGAGCCGCAAGAGACTCTTTGTCATCCACACTCCCCCACGAGCCGCCAATTGCCCATGCCCCAAAAGACACCGTGGAAACTTTCCAGCCTGTGCGTCCAAGTTCGCGATATTGCATATTAAATTCCTTTGAACCACAAAGGGCGCAAAGGGTCACAAAGGAAAACCTTTGTGTACCTTTGCAACCCTTCATGGTAATAAATTACAAACCTTTGTTCAAGTGATAGTACAAATCGTTCCAGCGCAGTTTCTCGCGGAACTCGGGGATGCGGGTGTTCTCGTCGATCAGCAGGAATTCAATGCCTGCCATGTCGGCGAAATCTTGCAGATGCTCGGCTGTGACGGAGTAGCTGAAGCCGGTGTGATGCGCACCGCCCGCGTAGATCCACGCCGCAGCGCCGACCTTGAGGTTGGGGCGTGGAACCCACAACGCGCGCGCCACTGGAAGTTTGGGAAGCGGCGCATCGGTCGGGACGACATCCACCGCGTTGACCACGAGACGGAACCTGCCGCCCATGTGGATGATGCTGGCGTTGACTGCCGGACCCGTCTGCGCATCGAACACGAGACGGACGGGGTCTTCCTTTCCGCCGATTCCGAGCGGATGAATTTCCAGCTTGGGTTTGCCATTCGAGATGGATTCACAAATTTCGAGCATGTGCGCGCCGAGTACTTTATCGCCCTGTGCATGCATGTGATAGGTGTAATCTTCCATGAAGCTGACGCCGCCGGGCAAGCCGTGGTTCATCACTTTCATGGCACGCACGAGTGCGGAGGTCTTCCAGTCGCCTTCAGCGCCGAAGCCGTAGCCGTCACGCATCAGGCGTTGCACAGCCAGACCGGGCAATTGTTTCAATCCATGCAGGTCTTCAAAGGTGGTGGTGAAGGCTTTGAAGTTGCCTGCCGTGAGAAATCCGCGCAGACCGAGTTCGATGCGCGCGCCATAACGCAGGGACTCGTGCTTTGCGCCGCCGGGCTTGAGGTCAGCTACCACTTCGTATTCGTCCATGTAGGTCTTGACGAGTTTATCCACTTCGGCATCGCTGGCTTCGTTGACGTATTTGACCAGATCGCCAACGCCATAACCGTACACGTCGTAGCCGAGTTTGATCTGCGCCTGCACTTTGTCGCCTTCGGTCACGGCCACATCGCGCATGTTATCGCCGAAGCGTGCGACCTTCATGCCCTGCCAGTCTGCCCAGGCAGCAGCAGCGCGCGCCCACACCCCAAGCTCGGACTGAGTCGCGTCGTCGCCCCAGTGACCCACCACCACTTTACGTTCGATACGAAGGCGGCTGCCGATGAATCCGAATTCACGGTCACCGTGCGCGGCCTGGTTGAGGTTCATGAAATCCATGTCAATTTCAGACCACGGAATTTCGCGGTTGTATTGCGTGTGCAAGTGTGCGAACGGTTTCTTGAGCAGGGTCAAGCCAGCGATCCACATCTTGGCGGGCGAGAAAGTGTGCATCCAGTTGATGAGCCCAATGCAGCTTTTCGATGAATTCGCTTCAAGGCACAGGTCACGAATCGCATCGGGTGTGGTCAGCACCGGTTTGAAGACCACCTTCACCGGCATGTGTTTGGATGCGCCCAACGCTGCTGCGATCTCTTTCGAATGTTCGGCAACCTGCTCCAAAGTCTTGGGTCCATACAAATGTTGACTCCCCGTCACAAACCAAATTTCATATCCTTTTAGATCGATCATGATTACTCTCCTTTTGTTTTGACCATGGACGATGG
>JBAIYF010000182.1:0-4241 GCA_037916115.1 Anaerolineales bacterium | reverse complement strand
AAAACATACAAAACCAGCAGCGGCAAAATGGGCGCCATGTTTTGGCGGGTGAAAATGGCAACCGCCGAAAGGACCGCCGCCAGAACGATCTGCCATAACGGGCGTTCCTCATCGAGAATGAGCACACAAACCCACACCAACAGACAGGCAATGACCACCTGTGAAACCGCCTGCACATGCAGTTTGATGATCATGGCACTGACGGCAAAGAACCAGACCGCAGCCGCCGCAAGCCAGTTGCCCGCCCAGCGGCGCGCAACGATCCAGGTGCCCAACAGAGTGAGCAGCCCAAGGAAGATGGAGAAGTAACGCCCCGTGCGCAGACCCGCGCCAAAGATGGCTTCTGCCACGCCGTAGATCAGAAATGCAAAGGGGGCTTTATTCGTCAGCGGACCATACGGCTCGAACGGTTCATACACCCCGCGCATGTACAAAAAGCCCTTGATGAGATACGACCCTTCATCCAGGCTGCTGACCGTGGTTTGGGCATACATAACCGCCCGGGCAAAATAAAGAATCGCCCCCGCTATTGCCAGAACGATCGGCAACCAGGAGGGCAATTCTTTTTTCAAAATCTTTTGAGAACTCATAATTAAAGCAGGTGACAGTCACTCTTACATGACTGTCACTGAATAAGCTAACCCAGTTTCTTATGGCGTGCCAAGTCGGCATCCACCATCATGGTGACCAATTGTTTGAAGGAGACTTCCGGCTCCCACTTCAATTGTGTCTTCGCCTTGGTCGGGTCGGAGATGAGCAGGTCCACTTCGGCGGGGCGGTAGAAGCGTTCGTCCACCACCACATAATCCTTGTAATCCAGATCCACATGCGAGAAGGCGATCTCACAGAATTCACGCACAGCATGGGTCTCACCGGTGCCGATGACATAATTATCCGGGTGGTCCTGCTGGAGCATCATCCACATCGCGCGGACGTAATCGCCAGCAAAGCCCCAGTCGCGTTGGGCTTCGAGGTTACCCAGGCGCAATTCCTTTGCCTTGCCAAGTTTGATGCGTGCCACTGCATCCGAGATCTTGCGCGTCACGAACTCCAAGCCGCGGCGCGGACTTTCGTGATTGAACAGAATGCCTGATGTTGCAAAGATATCAAACGACTCGCGATAGTTGACGGTGATCCAATGTCCGTAGACCTTCGCCACACCATACGGGCTGCGCGGGTAGAACGGGGTTTCCTCCCGCTGCGGCACTTCCAACACCTTGCCAAACATTTCACTGGAAGACGCCTGATAAAAACGGATCTTCGGATTCACAAAACGGATGGCTTCGAGCATGCGGGTCACACCCAAACCGGTCACATCGCCGGTAAGCGCCGGCTGCCCCCACGAAGTCGGCACAAACGACTGCGCCGCAAGGTTATACACTTCAGTCGGTTTGTATTCTTCAAGCAGGGAAAGCAGTGAACCCTGATCTTGCAAGTCTCCCTGCAAAACAGTGATATTGTCCAGCAAATGCTCAATGCGTTCAAAATTAACGGTGCTTGAGCGGCGCACCATGCCGATCACTTGATATCCCTTGGAAAGCAGGAGTTCGGCGAGGTACGAACCGTCCTGTCCTGTAATTCCGGTAATAATTGCTGTAGGCATTCGGTCTCCTCAAATTCAAAATTCAGACGCTGAATTATACACTATGTCGGCGGTCAAGCCACAAGCCCCAACCTGCGATCAACACCCACAATCCGAGTATCAATGCCACCATCCACACGAACGGTAACTGCCCGCCAATATGTAAATAACGGTTCGCATACCATTGCGTGAACACCAACACAAGCACCATCTCCATCAAAATCACACGCCCTGCCCAGGCATTGCGCGTCTCACGCCACCACACCCACACCTGCCCGGCAAGGATCGCCTGCCACATGAACAGGATCGTACGGTAACGCGGATTGTCCCATTGATCGCCGCCACCGCGTAACGCTGTGAATAGAATCCACGCCCACACCACAAAACTCAACCACAGGAGGATGCTTCGATTCTTTCCAAAATTTGGGCTTGAACCAGCCACCCAGGCAAGGATCAACGCCGGAACCAACACGTACCAACCCGTTGCTCGTAAAATGCCAATGACCTTCCAGATCAATTCTGTTGGGGCGATAAGGCTGGCAGGCAGAACCGGCTGCAACACGCCATAGATCATCACAAAGGGCATTTGGAGCGAGCCGGGCATTTCTTCGAATAGTTTTTGCACCCAGCCTGATTCGCGCTCGATCTTGTACGAATTCCACTTGAACGACTCGCGGATGAAGTTCTGAATCACCCCCAGCGGACCACCCCCGCCAAGATTACCGCGATCCAATGCGGACGAGAGCAGGAATAAACCCGCCACAAAGACAATGCCCAAAACCACCGCCGCCCACCACGGGAACCGTCCACGCTCGCTGGCGAAGTACAACCAACCACCAAGGATGATCAACGTAACCAATGCCACAGACGGCGAGACCAGCAGCATTCCGGCAATGCCCACTGCAAGCCACACTAATGACTTGGGGTCATTGTTTTGATTCCAAGAGACAAAGCCCCACAAACAAAACGCGCTAAACGCCAAGAGATACGGTTCACGCATGGCAACGCCACCGAGTAAGACACTCTCCGGGTACAAGGCAAAGACCCATCCGGCGGCAAGAGCCGTTTTTTCATTCCATTGCAAAGAAACTGCCCGCCACAAAAACGGCAATCCCAACGCCCCCATCAATGCAGATATCAGCACCAGCAACAGCACACGATGGGCATCCGGCGAAAGGTAACGGTAGATGAGTGCGCTGAACGCGAGCAGACCGCCATACTGGTCATAGGCGAAGCGGCTGTTGAACGCATCCAAAATGGGACGGTCCGATGAAGCGAGCTCCCACGCCTGCCCGTCGCGGCGATAGGCATCGGTGTAGGTGAACCCGGCGCTTTGCTCCTCATCGCCCGGGTGACCAAAAACCGGCAGGGCAAGATACGTGGTCAGCCCGCCCGCAAAACGCAGCACAAAAGCCAGCACCACCATCCACGTAAGCGCTTTGCCGCCACCCGCCCAACGAGTGGATGAAACGAGAAGAAAGAATGAAAGAAGAAAGAGGAAGGAAAACGCCAGCCAGCCGATGAACCAATTCCCCGGCTGAAGGCTGGCAAGCCCAGCACCCAAAGCAAGTGAAAGGGGCAAGCCCCATAACAAGTCTTTTTGTTGAAAGGTCTTCATAGCCCCACTTTTACCACGAAACTATCCATATCATGACCATTCTCCTATCGCCAAATCTACAGGGATGTTTTATATAGTCTCAGACTCGGCGAGTAAGATCGCTTGAATTTGGAACAAAACAGACCCAATGCACGTTTCAAAAATGTTCTGAGGGATTCAGCAAACTGCTTTCTGCCATTCTGTTTTATAGATATCAATATTTATTGTTAGAAGGAGAATTCGCATGAACGATTACATCAAACAATTACGAGCCTACGAGGAAGCCAGCAACCAACACGACGTGGATGGCTGTACTGCCATGTTCACCGCAGACGGATCGATCGTGTTGATGGGCGATGTCTTCGCAGGGACCGACGCGATCCGCGCGGCGCACGAATATGACCTCGCTTCAAAAACCTATGTCAAATTCCTCAACCCGCAAGCGGAGGGGAATGTCGTCCGCTGTGATTTCTGGAACCAGCACGAGCTGAGCCGCGCCGTTGGCGATGGCGGCGTAACGGGCGGAGCCGAATTCACTTTCGAAGGTGAACGTATCAAAACGTTCAACATCCTTCCGCCGAGCGATGAAGAACGCAAACGCTTTATGCAAATTGCCGGTCCAAAACTCAAGTGGCTGAACGAAAATCATCCCGAGCTTGTGGCAAAGAGCCAGGGCTTTGACCGTTCCGCCGGGGAAGCAGTCTTTGCATTGGCAGAGATCCTGCGCAGCCAGCAGGCTCAGGGGAGCTAACTCATGCAAGTTTTGATCACCCCACCTGAACGGCAATTATCAATCAGGCTTGGCGACGGACGCTCGTTCAGCTGGCACGAGTGGGGAAACCCCAAAGGCACCCCCATCCTCTTCTGCACCGGCGCTGCCATGAGCGGCTGGCTTGGGTTTGGTTTTGAGTCCCTTACCAAACTCGATTTGCGCCTGATCGCCATCGACCGCCCCGGGCTGGGACTCTCGACCTATGACCGCAACAAGTCCCTGGCCACATGGGCGGCAGATGTGGAAAAACTTCTCAAATTCATCTCCGCCCAAAAAGCGTATGCGGTCGG
>JBAIYF010000181.1:0-3827 GCA_037916115.1 Anaerolineales bacterium | reverse complement strand
TCCGTCCATGCCGTTGCGGAGGTAGATGGCGGCAAGACTTGCAAGAACCACGAGGGTTGCTACAATCCAAATGCGAAATGTATTTTGTAAGGCTGATCTCATTCTGTATCCTGAAACGCCTTATTATCTCTTAAAACGGTGAACTGCAGGAGCAGCCCGATCAAGATCAGGGCAAGTGGCATAAAAGACCAACTGTAGCGTGGAAAGTATGCTGTAGGGACCAAAACCACGTATACAGGCACCATGCTAAGCAGAAGAATACCGAGGCGTAAATCTAGTTTCTTGAATATCCCGTTACGATAAACAAGGGAGATCGCCGCGATCAAAAGCCCGGAAAGTAAAGGAACGCTTATTAAAATTAATTCCAGTGGATTGGTTTGGTATAGAGTTTTTATAAAATAGATATCCCCGCCCAGAATGATCGTGATCATGCTCCCAAGAATGGACCCGCCTGACGTTTGGCGGTTGATTTCATGTACCAGCACATAGTTCGGATCGAGCAGGTAGTAAAATGTGGCGAGTACCAAAACAGGGGAGGGAATGGCTATCAAGTAGGCAAAAATACGTTTCCAGTTGGATATTCCCCAATGGGTCAATGATTTCCAGGATTCGTAAAAACCACCCTGCATACCGGGTCCCAGCAGGGAAATGGAGGTGAAAATGACACCGGCGAAATTCAGTCTCAACATTCCGATGATCACGCCCAGTGCGAACATGGACTTGAATTTTCCGCGAATTGCAAGCTTGGTGACCAAGAGCATGCCCATGATGGCAATGGGTTCGATCAAGCCAAAGCGGAAATAGAGCACAAAACTGGCGGAAAAAAGCAACTGCAGAAAAAAGAAATTCCCTGCAACAAAGGCAATCCTGTTTGATGCTCCAAAATGATTTCCGATCTTGATGATCAAGATGACCGTTAGAACTGCGCACCACGCGTTTAGAAAGAACTGAGCTGATAACGATTGTCCAAAGAGAATATGTAGAATTCCCACGATGTAGGGATATAACACCTTGAATGCCCAGGGCGGGGTTTGGACCAGAAAGAAGTCGCCTGCCACGTAAATATTACGCGCCAGCATTTGATAGTCTGTGACATCTTGGTACTGCGGCAGAACCATCACACTTTGCAGATAAGGCATATCCAAAGGGAGTAGCATGAGCAGGCTGGGCAGCCCCAGTGAAAATAAATATCCCTTTGTTGAGTAGGTTTGTGAACGCAGTGTGAAGCCCAAAGTTTTGGTGATAACAAGTATGAGAAATACCGGTAAAAAAACAAGGTAAATACTTGATTTATCAGAAATCTCTGTGATGTAATAAAGACCCAGTCCGGTTGTTGCGAGGTAAATGTCGAGCGCATCGATCGTGCCGCTGCGATATGAATCAGATAACCCAGTCCATAAGCCGAATATGACGGTTGCCAGAAAAATCAAGACGATCAAGTTTTGAACAAATTGAAACGCGCCGGTTGGAAAATCCAACGCGGATTTGGAAAGCCATATTTGGGGATATGCTGAGCGGGTGGCTCCATCCGACGTTAGGATCACAGGTTCAAGACGTGCGTTCCCGTAGTTTTTGAAAAGGAGCGATCCTCTTAATTCAGCATTTCCGATATAGGGTATTTCGCTGAAGGAGACCTCATCCAGATCGTCCACAGACTTGGCTGTGGCTACCTCAAAACTTTCGCCAGTGGCAATATCCACAAGCTCGATCTGCCGATCTTCTGCCCCTTGTAAAATAATGACCAGACGTTCATTTTCGCTGAGCGAAATCACTCCGTTGAGTTTCATTGCCATCCAAAATGTACTTTTGTTGAATCCGTGGGTATTAATGAATTCAACCGGAAACTCAAGGAATGAATTGTATGGGTTCTGTTTTATTTCGCTGTAAGACGAATCCAGATAGGACGCATAAGTCCGTTCCCATGTGTTGGAGGTAAGTGCATCTTCACTTAGGTAGATATGAACACCCAACCCGGCTTGAGGGAGAAAAAAGCTCAGGGTTAGTTTGGCAACAAGCACGAGCGCGAGAAGAAGCGTCGCCGCTTTTTGGGAGAGAAAGTTTCGACCGAAGAAAAAGGCGAAGGGCAGAATCAGAGTCGCGGTGATGAATTCCAGCGGCGTATTCCAGGGGAAACCATCTAATAATGATGGAACACGAGATGGAATGAGGAGAATGCCGTAGCCGAGCAAAACGGTGACAACTGCCAGGTTGTTTGAGATGGTTTGTTCTGGCTTCGCTTCGCGCGGGGATTGAAAGAAGAAAAGAACTTCAATGCCGATCAACCAAATACAAGCCAGAATGGGACCGATGATCTCTATGGCTTCAATGCCGGGCGTGCGAAGAAATAAGAACGCTGATAGAGATATGGGAATTGCAAGAGCGAAGAGTTGACCGAACTTGCCGCCCAATACTGAAACGAGATTGGCGATGTATCTCTTCAAGAAAAATGGCGCTGCCAAAACAGCAAAACCAATCACTGTCACTGCAGTGGCAAGGAGAGTTGTGGTCCGCAGGTTTTGCGAAACTGCGATGAAGAGGGTCCATGCACCTGCAAGGATGAGTTCCATCCCAGCCAGGCGGAAGAAGTTCGTTTCAGTATTGGGCGTACGGGTCATATTATTTCGTCAATTGCTCCACACGGCTTTCACCTACTGCGTAGTATTTCGCATCTTTGTGGTGGACAATGATGGCGGCGGTGGATTGCTCGGGGATGAGCTGACCGGAAATGGAGAGGCTCATGCCAAGCTCAGACTCAGCCGCGGGCAGCAGCTTGAAGACCTTGAAGTGATCTTCGAGTTCAGGGATGGCGGGATAACCCCACGAGTAGCGCTTGCCCTGGCTTTCGCCAATGCCCAACTCTCGGCGGACATGTTCATGCAGATAGTTGGCGGTCGCTTCGGCGGCTTGGACGGCAAGCCCATGCACGAAGTAGGCTTCGGTGTAGTCGTTGGCGGCTTGGAGCTTGTCGAACTTGTCGCTGGCGGCTTGACCGACGGTCACGACCTGAAGCGCGACCACGTCCATTTGACCGGACTCTACGGAGGCGTAGTAATCGGAGAGGGCGAGGTGATCGTCATATGGTTGGCGCGGGAACGAGAAGCGGGAAATCTCTTTCTTGCTTTCGGCGTCTTCGTAGATGATGAGGTCATTGCCATCAGACTGACAGGCGAAGTAGCCGTACACAGCTTGCGGCTTAAGCCAACCTTCTTTGAGCGCATCCTTGGTCATCTTGGCGAGGCGGGCATCGAACTCGGCTTTGAGTTTTTCCCATTCCGCGCCATGGGTGTTCTTCGCGCCCCACGAGAGGCGATACAACTCGTTCATATTGAGATGCTTCAAGACCATTTCGAGCGGCATATCTTTGACAATGCGCTGTCCGAGTTTGGCGGGCAATGCAATGGGCGACGCCACAATTTTCGAGCGCTGACCGCTGGCTGTTGCCTGCTCAGTTTGTGAAGCGCGATTGAGTTCCATTTCGGATTCTTTGCGGATCTTGGCGAGTAACTCAGGGCGCTTCTCTTTGTCGATAAGCGTATCCATCGTTTCCAAGCCTTCGAAGGCATCCTTACAATAGAAAACGCCTGCTTCGTATGTTGCGCCATCTTCGGTTTGCAAGATGCGGCGACCGAAGCGGCGGTTGATGGCGGCGCCTCCGATCAGGACCGGGAAGTTGAGTTTGCGGCGTTGGAGTTCGTTCACAATGAGAGGCATCTGCTTGGACGTGGACACCAGTAACGCCGACAAGCCGATCGCGGTCGCGTTGACCTCGACAGCCTTGGAGATGATCGTCTCCGCGGGCACCTGCTTGCCGAGGTCGATCACGTCGT
>JBAIYF010000180.1:0-4425 GCA_037916115.1 Anaerolineales bacterium | reverse complement strand
TCTGCCAAGTGATCTGCTTTCACCCATCTCACCCGATGTGCCCTACGAAGAGAAATTGATCGAGATCAACCTCTCGACCCAGATGCTATACGCCTATGAATACGGCAGTTTGGTTTTCCAAACCAATATCTCCTCCGGCGTACCCGGCGACCCAACCGGCGGTACTGGCGTACCCACCACCACACCAGCGGGCAGGTTCACCATTCTCGATAAAGTTGCAGCAAAGCACATGGGCTTTAGTTACTTTGGCGAACAGACCACCGGCAACGTCCTCGCCGATGTTGATAACTACGTCCTACCCGGCGTCCCGTGGACGTCCTTCTTCACCCCACAGGGGCACGCCTTCCACGGCACCTACTGGCACGAAAACTTCGGCTCACCCATGAGCCACGGCTGCATCAACATGCGCAGTAACGAAGCCAACTGGATCTATCGCTGGTCCAGCCCCGTACCACTCACACCCACCACAGACCGCGTCGCAACACGTGGTCTTGGCACCACGGTTGAAATTCACTACTAAATTTTTGGGATATCTTCCCCCAAACACAATCCACCCTTCAAGGTATCCCTGCCCTCATGCCTACACTACACTGGAACGGAAAGCATCTTTCCCCACCCAAGCCTGCCTCACTAACCCTGGACTCTGTCCTACACCCAGGCGGGCGCGGCTATCCCAACGTTCGTCCAAGTGGACGCGTCATTTTAGGGGACAACCTCGAAGTGATGGCAGGTCTGCTGCCCGAATACGAAGGACGCATTAACCTCATCTATGCAGACCCGCCATTCTTCACCAATCGTCAATTCCACGCTCGCGTAGGCAGGGGAGAGGATTCACGCAAGCCATCCAAATGGAAACTTGCCGAAGGCTATCACGACTCATGGGCAGACATGGACTCGTATCTGCAATTTCTCTACGAACGCCTCAGCCTCATGCACCGTCTGCTTGCCCCGAACGGCACCCTCTACCTCCACCTCGACTGGCACGCAGATTCACATGCTCGCCTTATTCTCGATGAGATCTTCGGCGCAGAAAACTTCATCAACGAGATCATTTGGGCGTATCATGGTCCATCCCCGATCCGTACGGCTTTTAACCGCAAACACGATACCATTTTGATGTACGCCAAGGGCAAAGATTACACCTTCAACGTCGATGATATCCGCGAACCTTACAGCCCCAATACCGTGGCTACATTCAAGGCATCACCCAAGGCTGGCTTCGGCAAAATCCCAGACCTTGATCGTGGAAAAGTACCGGAAGACTGGTGGTACTTTCCAGTTGTTGCAAGGCTGCATAATGAACGTACGGGGTATCCCACCCAAAAACCCGAATCCCTGCTCGAACGCATCATCCTCGCGTCATCCAACAAGAATGATATCGTTGCCGATTTCTTTTGTGGCTCAGGTACAACTGCACTCGTGGCAGCCAAGCACGGACGTAGATTCATCACCTGCGACGAATCGCCGCGAGCGGTCAACACGGCACGTGCTCGTCTGGCGCGGATGAAATCTGTCTTTTCATTTGAACGCGATGCGAAACCGCGGATTACGGTTGCTACAAAGTCCAAGAAAATACGCGTGAAACTGGTCGATGGAATGGTTCAGTTGAAGACCACTCTCGATGTGGATTTTTGGGAAGTGGACCCGGCTTGGGATGGCAAAATCTTCCGAAGCGCCGCGCAGGCTCAACGTCATGTAAGAAGCGGGGAAATTCCCATGGAGTTAAAAATAAAAATCGGAGGCAAGATCTGCATCCGATTGATAACGGTTGAAGGAAAGCAATTTCAGCTAAATATCTAAGCGATAGCCCACACCACGCACGGTTTTGAGGAATTTCGGATTTTCAGGGTCGAGTTCAATGGCACGCCGCAGCCACGAGATGTGGACATCAAGTGTGCGTGTGTCGCCGGTGTAGTTCGTTTCCCATGCTTTTTTGAATAGCGGTTCACGTTCAACTACCTCACCATGTTTTTCCATCAATAGTTGAAGCAATGTGACCAGGCGGGGAGTGAGTTTTGTACTCTTGCCCATACAGCGTACGCGCCGCTTTTCAAGATCGAGGCGGATGGGACCGACATGCAATACGTTCTTGCCGTCGCCGGGCAACAAGGGTTTGATTCTGTTGGAAAGTTTTTGAACTGTGAAAGGCAGGATGAGCACAGCATCTGCTGCATCTTTGCTGACTTCTTTTTCTTCATCCAGGATCAGAATGATGGGGAGTTTCGAATCTTTTTCACGCAGCGACTGGCAAATGCGCAAACCTGTGCTTCTCATGGATGCAGCATTGACAACAACAAGACTAGGGCTGACTTCCTTGAGTAATGAAAGGGCTTTGCCGCCATTCTGGGCAATATGTACATCAAATCCCTTCTTTTGCAGGTCTGCAGCAAAGGAAGGGACTTCTGCGTGTTTGGCTTCTATCACCAAAAGGGTTGTGGTCTTCATATGATGTTTCGAATAATGCCTTTATGGTTCAGCGTTCTGTCGAGCTCGACGGTCTTTTAAGTTTGTTAAGATAACTGCATTATACAACCATATCCCGATATGTCAATTCGAACCGGGGTACTATTGGTGTACCAATATCATTGACATATTTTTTAGTCTATGGAAGCCTGAGCGGACTTATGAATTTGATTCAGCTCCGGCAAGTTGACCGCATCCTGCGTTGATGTCGATGCCACGTCGCATGCGGATCGTGCATGGAATTCCGGCTTGTTCCAGTGTATCTACAAAGATTTGTGCACGCTGACGGTTCGTGGCTTCACCATTAAAACCTTGAGTGGGATTTAATGGAATTGCATTGACGTGACAAAGCAGACCTTTCAATCGTGAAGCAAGTTTTTGAGCAACTTCTGGAGTGTCGTTAACGCCGCTGATGAGTGCCCATTCAAACGTTACGCGGCGATGCGTTTTTTCTATGTAGTACTTGCAGGCTTCGATCACATCGTCGATCTTGTAGCGTTTGTTTACTGGCATAATGGCGAGACGTTCATCATCGTCTGCAGCGTGGAGCGAAATGGCAAGGTTGACCTGTCGATGCTCATCGGCGAAGCGTTTGATCTGCGGAGCCAGTCCAACAGTGGAAATCGTCATGCGCCGTGCACCGAGTTTGTATCCATCCTGATCATTGAGGCGGTCAATGGCAGTCATAACGTTATCGTAATTATGGAAAGGCTCGCCCATGCCCATAAAGACGATATTACTGACCGTTTCGTTTTGTTCTTTCAGCATTTGGGCGTAGTACATCACCTGTGCCACGATCTCGCCGCTGGAGAGGTTGCGCTTGAAGCCCAGCTGACCGGTGGCGCAGAATACGCATCCCATGGCGCAGCCCGCCTGGGTGGAGATGCAAAGTGTGCGCCGCTGCTTGGTGGTCTTGGCTGAAGAGTCATGTTCGTCCGCCGGGTCTCCGTACCGCATGAGCACGGCTTCGATCAAATTGCCATCGGGTAGTTCGAATAACGTCTTTCTGGTGGAGCTATCGGAAGAGTCCAGGTAAGTTCGCACTGAGAAAGGAAGAAAAGTAAATTCCGTTGCAAGTTTTTCACGCAAGGAATTAGGCAGGTTACTGAACTGTTCTGGCGAAGAGTAGAGGTGTTGGTAAAGTCCCTGCCAGATCTGTTTTGCGCGATAGGCGGGTTCGTTCCAATCCTTTAAGAGATTTTCTAATGCTGGGAGGGTGAGGTCGTAGATAAGCATATTAAGTCTGGATATTTTACCCCACCGAATCAGGAACCATTCTCCGGGTTGTTTCGTCATGGATATTCAGTGGTGTATGCCGGGAGTAGGAAAATCGTCGGAAAACACCTATGTTTTTTTAACTTTTTCCTCTTATAATCCTCAATCTTGCAATAAAAAAGGAGAAATTTATGCTCAAATCGATGCAAACAAAAAAATCACCACCAAACACATTATATGTGTGGATTTTGGTGGCAGTGCTGGTTGTTTCCGGCATTATTGTGTTAATCTCTGCTTTCGGCGGCAACAACAATAGTGAGGAAGAAGTCAATGCGGTGTATACCAATGCCGCGGCGACCGTTGCAGCTCAACAGCTGACGCTTCAAGCTTCTGTGCCATCTGCCACACCCACTCTGTCTGTAACAGAAACCCCTACAGCTACACTCACCTCGATCGCCAGCCCGACCCTTTTTGCTACACAGGCAGGTGCAGGCGGACCTTCCAGTGGCGGTACTGCTGGTGGCTCCACAGCGGTGGGATGTAACAATTCAGCCTATGTGAGTGACGTGACCTTCCCGGATAACACGGTTGTTACTCCCGGGCAGGTCTTTACCAAGACTTGGAAATTACAGAACACCGGCACCTGCCCTTGGACGCCCAATTTCAAGGTCACTTTCGTTTCAGGCAATGCCATGAACGGAAAAACCACTCCCATCAACGTGACTGTTCAACCCGGACAGTCTGCTG
>JBAIYF010000179.1:0-7791 GCA_037916115.1 Anaerolineales bacterium | reverse complement strand
CAGTATTCCGTGGATGAGAAACTTTGGACGAATATCAATGATAAGGTTACAGCAGCAAGCACAGGTCAAAAGGGAGGCGGAGTATGGGATTCGATGACAGCAAGGATCAAGGAATCAAAATCCGAGGAGAATAAGAATTCATGACCACGAATGTCCTCCAAAAGATCAGAGAAACTGAATTTTTCAAGGAACTTTCCGATGAGGCTTGTGCTGCTGTGGCGGCGCAGGCTTCGATGCGGCATTTTTCCCCGGGTGAAGCCATGATGAAAAAAGGCGACCCGGCAGACTCCTTCTTTATTATCATGGAAGGGATGTTAAAGATCGTGACGACTGATGCGAGGGGTGATGAGATTATCATCAATAAGGTGGGACCGGGTGAGAGCATTGGCGAACTTGCGCTGGTGGACGAATTGCCGCGTTCGGCGGGGGTGATTGCGCTTGACGATGTAGAGGCGTTGGAACTCACCAAAAAAAATCTGTTCGAACTGCTGGCGCGTCAGGATGTATCCCTGGGTATTCTGCGCGGTTTTTCGCGTCGCTTGCGTTTTTCAACAACCTATATAGAAAAAGTGATCGATTGGTCACAGAAGACAGCGGAAGGGAATTATGCCTTCCTCGAACAAACTCAGCCGCTTTTGACCAAGACCGGAAGCGATGAGGACAAGGCGACGCAGCTGCTTTCAGCGTTCTTTTCCATGGTTAGGAAGGTGAAGGAGCGTGAAGAAGAGTTGAAGAATGAACTTGAACGATTGACAGTTGAGATCGATCAAGAGCGGCGCAAACGTGAATTTGAAGAGATCACCAGCTCGGAATTTTATACGCAATTGAAAGAGCAGGCAAAGGAACTTCGCCGAAAGCGTAATTCTGGCTAATTAAAAATAACGGAGGAATCCATGGCAGGCAAGATCGTATCGATCCATTCATTTCGTGGGGGGACGGGAAAATCCAATACAACTGCAAACCTTGCTTCACAGGTTGCAATGGCCGGTAAACGCGTAGGTGTGGTGGATACGGACATTCAATCTCCCGGTATCCACGTTCTATTTGGGCTGGATGAGCAGAAAATGGGCAAGACCCTGAACGATTTTCTGCATGGCAAGGCGAGTATTCGTGAGGTGGGTTTCTCGGTGGGAAAGAACACTGGGGAAGGGGAAGGGCGCGCCCAGTTGGCTGGCAAGGAACTCTATCTTTTTCCATCCAGTATCCGTGGGCAGGAGATCAGTCAGATATTGCGTGAGGGCATCGACTTTAATAAGCTTAATGAAGCCATGCAATTGGCAATTTCGGAGTTCAATCTGGATTATCTCTTTATCGATACGCATCCGGGATTGAATGAAGAAACACTGCTTTCCATTGCAACATCTGATGTTCTCATTATCATTTTGCGCCCTGATAATCAGGACCTGCAGGGTACATCTGTGACAGTGGATGTTGCGCGCAGTCTGGATGTTCCGAATCTCTTCCTGCTAGTTAATAAAGCTCTTCCAAAATATAACCATGCGGAATTGAAAAAGGATATTGAGACGCAGTTTCAGGCTACTGTTACGAGCGTCTTGCCGCTTTCGTTTGATATGGCGGAAAATGCCAGTAAGGACCTTTTCTCACTGCGTTATCCCGATCATGAATGGTCTGTTGCCTTGAAAAAGGTCGTTCCGTATATTTTGAACGTAAAGTAGGAGTTCTGCTATGAAATGCTGGCATTGTGAACAAGAGCCCCGCGCTTCATGCGCATTCTGCGGACGTTTTGTATGCAAAGATCATGCCTCTACCATGTCCACCTTTATTACGATGTTCGTCGGGGCGAACAATACCCCAAAGGGGCTGGCGGTTGCCAATGTGATCTGGTGCGGTGAGTGTGAACCACAGCCCGAGCCCATCAGTATGCCTGAGTTGTATTAAGTGAGGTTGACATGCCAGGACTATTCGATAGGCTGGACAAGGAAATAAAAGATAATCAAAAGAATGGTGGCGTTTCTCCGCTTGATATTGCCAAATTGCCGCCTTCCCTGCGCAAGATCATGCGCCTGATGTTGCGTGAATTGAGCATGAGTTACCCGCGCATGTGCGAGGTGATGGATGCCATGCCTGAACAGGACCGCCTCACACGTGCTGAATTGGACTCTGCCCTGGCAAGCCTTTCAGAACAGTTCTGGCTGATTCGCATTGGGGAGAAGGAAAAGGCGATCTATAAGGTGAATCTGCGCCGAAAGGCAGGCAGTACCTTAATGGCAGGCATTTGGTCTTCATTGGATAATAAATTGAAGGGCAAACCACCCGAATCATCGCAATAAAAAAGAGCCGCAGAACAAACTGCGGCTCTTTTTTATTTTTGTTTTTCCAGTTCAAATAAGCTCATTGGGTTACTTTTTCCTTTTAGGGATACTTCACCAATTGGAGAACAAGCATATTTGTTTTCGATTGCCTGCTTGACGGACTCTGCAACAATGATCTGGTTCTTTTGTGCGCGGTTCATTAAACGTGCTGCGGTGTTGACCGTATCGCCCAAAACGTTGAACTCACGTCTGCCGCGCGGGTCACCGACTTCCGCCATAAATGCTGATCCTTTGTTGATCCCGATCTGGCAGTATACATCTGGTTGAATGCCTCCGATGGTGGGGGGCTTGATGTTTTTGACGATCTCACGAATGGCGATTGCTGCAGTGGCGGCGCGTTCCTCGTCGTTTGTATGCGCATTCGGCACACCAAAATAGATCACAATATCTGAACCTGCCAGATGATACGTCACCTTTTTAAGAACGCCGCCGCGCGCTTCCACTGCGGCATTTATGAGCGAGAACGCTTTTGAGAAACTAGCTGCCAGTTTACGTTCCTCCCCAGGCAGGGCGCGATCTGCTGATTCAGGCAGACCGATAAAATTGACGAACATAATTGTGGGGCTGGGAAACTCCGGTTCGATACGGCGCGATGAGGCGCTTTCCACCAGCATTGAGAGAATGGGGTCGGGAATGTAACTGGCAAGTGGTTCGATGGAGTCCAGCAAGTCAACGATGCTCTTGAGAACCTCTTTCTTATCTTTTCGGTCCAAAAGCACGGTACTTGCCATGCGCCGACCCATGGGTGTGATCTCATAGTCACCAAGATTTTCGGCAGAAAGGTCGTCCACAACCAGATGATAGCCCTCGTTGCCCTCTTCAAAGCGGAAATCCTTTTGTGCCAGTTCATAGGCACTTTGCGAAACATTGACCATCCCATTGCGCCCGTTACTTTCAGTGAGTTTGGCTTTTTGTACATCTTTGCCAAGCAGTACATGTTCCATACGGCGGGGGGTACCGATCTCGGCTGTTAGAAACCGCCCATTATGGATGCCAATACGCATTTGAAGGTTAACCACACCTAAGGGAGTTTGAATCTCGGCAAAGTCCTTCATGGCACGCTGCATGCGCAGAGCGGCGCGGATAGCGCGGCTGGTTTCATCTCGTTTTTCCTTTTTGGGGAAGACCACCAGCATGGCATCTCCTGTAAATTCCACCAGTTCGCCGCCAGATTTGCTGATGATCGAGATCATTGTTGAGAAGTATTTGGTTAATTCTTTGAGAAGGTTTTCTGCGCCCTCTTTGCCCTTCGATGCATTTGCTTCCATTAATTTTGTGAAACCCGCAAGATCAGTGAACATCATTGTTCCGTATTGCCACTCGGTTTTCACATCCCCGGGTTTGAGCTTGGTAATGTCGATCTGTCGTGAGGTGTAATCATGCAAAATACGTTGCAAGGTTCGAAGATGATCATGCACCTGGATCATAATATCTACAGATGGGTTGCCCCACATGGCCACATACATTTCGGCTGGGAGCAAATATCGCAATCGGCTTTCAATTGTGGTAAGTGGTGACTCAGGAAGCATAAATTACATTATACTTGAAATGAAAGTCTTCCTAGGAGAAGCTGTTAAATTATATAACGAGGAGAGAAAGATGAAAAAGCAACTATTATTTGTCAGCATACTTTTGATTGCAGGTCTTTTGCTTGCCGCATGTGGAGGCAGTACGGCTGCCCCCGAAGAGGGTGGAGAGCAGGCTTCGGAAGCAACACCAGTTTCGACTGAGTCCGGTTCTTCAACTGATTCGGGCTCTTCAACCGATAGTGGTTCTTCGACAGGTTCGGGCAGTGATGTGGTTGACCTTGGCATTGATCCTGCCAACCTTTCTTCTGAAAATGCCACAGCTTTGGCTGCATATCTGTATGAAGGTTTGGTACGTACCCAGGATGATGGCACGGCGGTTGGTTTTCTCGCTTCAGATATTACAGTCTCTGAAGACGGTTTGGATTATATTTTCACCCTGCGCCAGGGTGTGACCTTCCATGATGGTTCCTCCCTCAATTCTGATGTGGTTGTGCTTAACTTCAACCGTTGGTTCGACCCGGCAGATGCCAACCGCGGCAGCGGCGAGTATGCTGCCTGGGCCGCGAACTTTGGTGGTTTCAAAGGTGAGGTCACCGAAGATGGCAAGCCTAAATCGTGGGTGGACGGCATCGAAAAAGTGGATGAATTTACCTTCATCATTCACCTGAATACCCCCGACCCTGATTTCTTGAAAAAATTGACCGATCCTGCTTTCTCAATCGTCAGCCCTGATGCCGCCGGTTCGGGTCCTTATGTAGCGGCTTCCAACGACGGAACCAATGTGACCCTTGAGCCTTTTGCCGGATATTGGGATGCGGCTTCCATCCCCAGCGAAGGCATGCAAGTCCCTGCTCCGTAATACATTTATAAATTAACAAAAAGTCCCCGAATATGCCGTTCGGGGACTTTTGTTATTAGTTATTGTTATCTGGATGCCCAGAGCGGTTCACCGTCGTAACCGGGAATGGATGTGATACGTGTGAACTCGTTCGTCAGGGTCAAAGCGTAGAAAAGTTCCATGTCGCCTTCGGTCTGTGCCTGAAAGACCAGCCGTAACCCGTCAGGAGACCATGCCGGTGTGCCGCGCGGTTCGATGCCCGGCTGGTTCAATTCGACCATTTCGTTGGTGAAGATCTTGAAAATCAGGATGCTTTTCTGGTTGTTGACCGCAATCTGCTGACCGTCTTGTGACCAGACTGGGAAACTGTACTCTGCTGCCTGGGTCGTGATGCAGGTCGGGTTGAGACCGTCACGCCCAATAAGACAGACATTCTCAAGATCACTGCCGACTGCAGTGTGATAGGCGATGAACCTTCCATCTGGTGACCAGGTTGCGGCGTTATCTGGGTCAGGGTTGGTGGTCAGCGTGGAAACAGCTCCATTGGTGTTGACCAGAAACAGGTCCGAGTTGCCGAAGCGGTTGCTTGCAAAGACGATTTCATTTGCAACCGGTGACCAGACTGGGTTTGTATCTCCTGCCGGGTCATTTGTCAGGCGTATGGGGTTGGAGCCATCGGCATTGACAATGTAGATTTCCAGGTTGCCGTCGCGAAAGGATTCAAAGGCGATCTGCTGACCATTAGGTGACCAGGAGGGGGAGGAGTCTCTGCCGGGCGCGTCGGTGATGCGCTGTATGGAGCCGCTGGCAATATCCAGAGTGTAGATGTCGGTGTTTTCGGCAATGGTTGAGGAGAATACGATCTTTGTGCCATCGGGGGAGAGGCGGGGAGTGCTGCTGGTGTCGATCGCGGCATTGGTGGTCAAGCGGGTGACCTGGGTGCCATCGGGGCTGGTCATATAGAATTCGGACTGCCCGTCACGGCTGGAGGTGAAGATGATCTGCCCAGTGGCGGGTGGAATGGGGGTGGGGGCAGGAGGCTCGGCGGCGGGAGGTTCGGTGGCATTGGTGTTGGATGGTTCTTCTGTAGGTTCACCAAGACCGCCTGTACCCGGACCACCTTGGAAGTTTGCACAAGCACTGAGGGTGACCGCCAGAAGCGATACGCCCAAAATAGTTAGAAATTTTGAGTATTTGCTGTTTTTCATGGGTTTTCTGCCTTTTTGGGCGTTAGATTGATTGAATTTTATTTTGTTGGTCATTCCTTATCATTAGTGTTTATTTATCCCCCAAAAGTGTCCCCAAAACAAGACCCATAAATGACAGTTTTGCAAGTTGAAAGAGCGGAAATTTTTACTCTTTCTCGGAAGAGTCTTGCCCTTTGTCTCGCATTTTTCTCACCTTGATTTGCAAGTCGCGGAAGAATTGCGACTCGGTGATTTCGTCCACCTGTTTTGTGCGGCGCGACTGGTCGATTTCGATGCGTAGTTTGGCAATTTCGCTGCGTAGGGCAGCCTCGCGGATGTAACCGTCCAATGCGGCAGTGGCAAGCAGGATGAGCGCTTCCAGTACCGTATCATCATTAAATGGGATGATCTCGTCGGTCTTTGGGTCTTTGGCGTTGATCAACTGCAGGATGCCGATGACCTTGCCTTCTTTGTTCTCGAGTGGAATGGTAAAAAATGACTTGGACCGATAATGGGTCTTTTCGTCGAATGCTTTTGTGCCAGAAAAATCAAACCCCTCGGCTTCGTAGGCATCGGCAATGTTGATGCGTTGGTGGGTCAGTGCGGCATAAGAAACTACATTGGCGCGGTTTTCGCTGCCGTCTTCATTGTACATGCGCACAGGGTAGAACGGAATTGGCACGCCGCTGGTGCCGCCCATTTTCATGTCCAATGATGTGTTGCGTAAGATCACAAAACGCAGTTTGTCATTTTCAACCAGGTAAAGTGAGCCTGCATCGGCATTGGTGAAGTTTTGCGCCTCGATGACCAGCGACTCGAGCAGACGGTTGAAATCTTTTTCAGCTGATAAGGAAACGCCAATAGGGATTACCTTGTTCAACAGCATAAGTTGGTTGTCGCGCTGTGAGAACGTGTCAGCCATTGCATCCAACATCTGCGCCAACTGCCCCAGGTCCCCGGAATCTTTCATGAATTCCTTTAGAAGGGCGGGGTCATATTCACCGCGTTCAATGGCGCGCACGGCGTGTATGATGCGCTTAAGCGGTGAAGTTGCACTCAGGATTGTAGGCTGAGATTGATTCATGTCTGGCAGTATACCACTGTGCGTCCTTAATAGGGATTGCGATATACTTTCACGCATGAAACGTATCGGTCTCTTTGGCGGCACCTTCGACCCTCCGCACATTGGGCATCTTATCCTCGCGGCAGAAGCTCTTTCCCAGTTCAAGTTGAATAAATTACTATGGATGCTGACCCCCGACCCGCCCAACAAACTGGGCAAAACCATCACGCCATTGCATCACCGTCTGCCCATGCTGCAAAGCATGATCGCACACAACCCGGCCTTTGAACTTTCACGCCTTGAAATAGACCGCCCCGGGCCGCACTATACTGTGGATACCATCCGCTTGCTTAAAGCTCAAGAAACGGATGCGGAAATCTTCATGCTGATCGGCGGCGATTCCCTGGATGACCTTCCAAACTGGCGGCTCATTCGGGACCTTGTAACTGAGGTTTCCAAAATAGGCGTTTTACGCCGCCCAGGCGACTCTGCTGACCTTGCTGCACTCGAAACAAAAATTCCCGGGCTGACCGCAAAGGTCCACTTTATTGAGGCGCTGCTTCAGCCTGTATCTTCCAGTGAATTAAAGCGCCGCATTTCGGCAGGGGAAATGTATCGTTACTATGTAACGCCGGAAGTGTATCAATACATCGAAACCCATCAGCTTTACCGCTAACCTGTTACCTTCAACATTCAACTTTCAACTCGTAACCATCCCCCCATGCCCATATTCTACGATCCCATCTTTTCGTTTGTCGCCCTTTCGCACTTTATGGTGGATACATTCAATGCCAGCCGCCCAGTGCTGTTGACCTATTTTGGTTTGAGCGAATCTCAGATC